>JBFKCZ010000008.1:0-16802 GCA_041620035.1 Pseudomonadales bacterium | reverse complement strand
GCTGTGAACGTGAAGGGTGGTCTCGGCAGTCCGAGCGATTTGGTGCATGCCACGCTCTACGCCCGTCTGGTCGAAGACGCGCTGAACACCTATGCCTACCCCGCCGCACTGGCCGGCCTCAGTTATCGATTGAGTGCAGCATCCGGTGGCTTTCAGATCTCGATCAACGGCTTCAACGACAAGCAGCCGCAACTGCTGGAGCGCGTGCTGGAGTCGTTCGCGAACCTCGCCATCGAGGCGGACCGGCTCGCGCTGTATCGCGACGAGCTGCGCCGCGAACTGCAGAACTTCGCGGCCGAACGTCCGTTCCAGCAGGCCTACAGCGGGCTTTCTCACCTGCTGGTGTCGGACGCCTGGCCACCCCATCTGCTCGCCGCTGCACTCACGACGGTCACACCGGAATCGATTGCGCGATGGAAAGCCAGCTACCTCTCGACCGTGAGCGTGCGTGCCCTTCTACACGGCAACGTCGACGCCAGCGAAGCTCGCGAGATCGCAGCGGCGCTGCATCGGCACTTGTCGATTGCCGATGTCGGTGCGAAGGGTCCTGCTGTCGCCGCGGTGAGCGCGCCGCTCGCGCTGCGGATCGATGCCGTCAACGAAGATGCCGCGATGGTGCTCTACGTCCAGGGCAGGAGCGAGGCGTACGCGGAGCGCGCGCTCTTCGGCCTAGCCAGTCAGATTCTGAGCGCGCCGTACTTCAACGAGCTGCGCACGGAGCGCCAGCTGGGCTACGTGGTGTACGCCTCGCCGGCTGTGCTGCGGCGCACGCCGGGCATTGCATTCACGGTGCAGAGTCCGGTGGCCGATGCCGACTCACTGGTGACAACCACCATCGACTTCCTCACAGCGTATCGCGCGACCGTCGCCGCCATGACGCCCGCGGCCTTCGAGGCCCACAAGGAAGGTCTGTTGAGCAAACTGCTGGAAAAGGACAAGAACCTCGCGGCGCGCGGCGCGAGATTCTGGGCCGACCTCGATGTGGGCTTCACCGACTTCGACTCACGCGAACGCATCGCTGAGCAGATCCGCGCCATCGATCACGCCCGGTTCACCGTGTTCTTCGACGAACTGATCGATCGCAGCCGATCGCAACGCCTCGTGGTTTACAGCCCGGGCCGGTTCGACACGCGCCCCGGTGGTGAATCGATTGTCGACGTCGCGGCTTTCAAGCTCGCAGCCGCAAAGACACTGCGATAACCAGGGAAGCGCTCTATTGAATGTCGCGCCGATACGGCGGTAGCGCATCGAGCAACGACTGCCCGTAGCGTTGCGTGACCACACGCCGATCGAGCAGCGTGATGCGGCCGTGATCGTTCTCGTGGCGAATCAACCGGCCGCACGCCTGCACGAGCCGCATCGCCGCATCGGGCAGCGATATCTCGAAGAACGGATTGCCGCCCGCGGCCTTGACGGACTCGGCCTGCGCCTCGTCCACCGGATCGTCCGGTACCGCGAACGGCAGCTTGACCACGATCACATGGCGACAGTAGTCGTCGGGGAGGTCCACGCCCTCCGCGAAACTCGCAACGCCGAACAGATAGCTGCGTTCCCCCGCGTCGATGTCGGCGCGGTGCGCCTCCAGCAGCGCCTGCTTCGAACCGCGCCCCTGTACCTTCAGGCAGGCCGCGAGATCCGCCGGTAACGCGGCAACCACGGCATTCAGCTGACGCCAGGACGTGAACAGCACGAGCGCACTCCTGGCTTGTGCCAGCAGGTCGGGTAGGAGCCCGATCACTTCGCGCGTGTGCGCTTCGGTGTCGCGCGGATCGGAGCGCATCCTCGGCACGCAGAGTGTGGCGACTTCCGGGTAGCGGAAGGGACTCGCAATGCGCTGCGTCAGCGCACCTTCGGGCAGGCCAACCTGCTCCACGAGACGGTCGAACTTGCCGAGCGCAGTCAGCGTGGCCGATGTCAGCAGCACGCCGTGCGCCCGCGCAAACAGCACCTCCGACAGCAGGGCCCCAGTCGCTAGGGGCGCCGACGTCAGCTCCCAGTCATCACCGGCTTCGAAGGCGATCGCGGTCACCCAGCGCGCCCGCTCGGCATCCGGTTGGCCGGCGCCCGCCTCCGCCGCGGAAGAAAAGTCGTCGAGCAGCGCGAGCGCGCCCTGGGCGCGATTGACCTGCTGGCCGATGACCCCGAGCCAGTCTTCCGCTTCGTAGCCCTTCTCCCAGCTGCGCTTGCCATCGACGACTTCGGTCAGGAGCGCATGCACGGCGTCGAGATCGTTGACGAGCGGGGCCAACGCCGCAGACGCTTCACCAGCTGCGGCGGCGATCGATGCATCGACACAACCGAGCGCGAACCGGTGAATCGCGCGTTCGTCGTCGCGCGGCGTGACAGGCACCTGGGTAACCACCGCGAGGAGATCGGAGAGGCTTTCGCTGATCCGTGCGATGCGCGCGGCTATGCGTTTCGCCGGCTCCATGAGTTCGGGTGGACGGCCCACGCGCTGCGCAAGGGTCGCGACGGCCGCATTCACCTGCTCGAGCCATTGCACAGTGGATCGCACGCGCACGCGCAGCGTGAAGTGCTGACGGGTCTTGTCGGCGAGATGGTGCGCCTCGTCGAGCACATACAGCGTGTCCTCGGGTTCGGGCAGCACGGCACCGCCGCCCAGTGCGAGATCGGCGAGCACGAGATCGAGGTTCGCGACGATCACGCCGGCCTCGTCGAGCCCGGCTCGGGCCTTGAAGAAGGCGCACTGCTTGAAGAAGCCGCAGCGCTGATTCGTGCACCCCCGGTGATCGGTGGTGATCGGGCGCCAGGTCGCCTCGTCGACACCTTCGGCCCAATTGTCCTGATCGCCGTCCCATTCGCCGCGCGCGTAGCGGTCGAGCATCCGGCTGTACACCGCCAGCGCATCGTCCGGAATCACCTCGAACCCCGCGAGATCGCCCTGGCCCGTGGCCTTGAGGCGGTCGTCGAGCCGCTTCACACACAGATAGCGGCCACGACCCTTGGCGAGCGCGAACCGGAACGTAAGCCCGGAGCGGCGCGCAAGATCGGGCAGATCCCTCAGCACGATCTGCTCCTGCAACGCCACCGTCGCGGTGGCGATCACGAGTCGCTTGTCGAGCGCTTCGGCCGTGGGAATCGCCGCGAGTGCATACGCCGCGGTCTTCCCGGTGCCCGTGCCCGCCTCGATGGCCGCGACACGAGGCGCTGCGTCGCGCGCGAATACCCGGGCGATGGCTGCGATCATTTCGCGCTGGCCGCGTCGAGGCTTGAAGTCACGCGCGGCAAGCCAGCTGCGATAGGCAGACTGAATCGTGTCCTTGAGATCGGTGTCGAGGGCGGCGGCGGGCATGTGGGGACCGATTGTGCGAAGCGCGAGCCTACAGTGAAGGCAGCGGCCGCGCACGAACGCCAGGCTCACCCGGCGGTGCGATTTGGCTGGCCCTGGTCCAAGGCGTCAACGGAGGCACCGTGGGAGCGACCCATTGGTCGCGATGGGCAACTGGTTTCCTGGAAAGCCATCGCGAGGATGAGTCGCTCGCGCAACGGGTCCGATCCCGATCACCCTCACTCCAACTCCGCCAGGACCGCGATGAACTCCGCTTCGTCGATCACGGGCACGCCCAAAGTCTCCGCCTCGCTCAGCTTGCTGCCTGCCCCCGGACCCGCGACCACGCGGGACGTCTTCGCGGATACCGAGCCCGCTACCTTGGCGCCGAGGGCCTGCAGTCGCGCTTTCGCCTCGTTGCGGGTCATCGACTCCAGCGTGCCGGTGAGCACCCAGGTCTGCCCTGCGAGCGGTGCATCGCCCGTGCGCCGTTCGACGGGGGGCCAGTTCACGCCGGCTTTGCGCAGCGCGGCGATGACATCCCGGTTGGCAGCCTGGGCACAGAACGTATGAATCCGTTCGGCCACGATCGGGCCGACGTCGGGCACCTCGACGAGCGCCTCTTCGTCGGCCTGCTGCATCGCATCCAGATCGCCGAAGTGTGCGGCGAGGGCCGCCGCAGTGGCTTCACCGACTTCGCGAATCCCGAGCGCGTAGATGAAGCGCGCGAGTGTCGTCTTCTTGCTGCGCTCGATGGCGGCGATCACGTTGGCCGCGGACTTCTCGCCCATGCGCGGAAGCGCCGCGAGGGTGTCCGCGTCCAGCGCGTACAGGTCGGCGGCCGATGCGACGTAGCCGCCGTCCACGAGCTGATCGATGAGCTTGTCGCCGAGGCCTTCGATGTCCATCGCCAGGCGCGACGCGAAGTGCCGCAGCGCTTCTTTGCGTTGCGCCGGACAGTCGAGGCCCGCGGAACATCGGGCGATCGCTTCTTCGTCGGCGCGAAAGATCTCGGCGCCGCACACCGGACAACTCGCCGGCAGCTCGATCTCGCGTTCGCCGCGCTCACCCGGCACAACCTTCACGACTTTCGGTATCACGTCGCCCGCTCGGTGCACGAGCACGCGATCGCCAATGCGCAAATCGAGGCGCCGGATCTCGTCCATGTTGTGCAGGGTTGCGTTGCTCACGGTCACGCCGCCGACGAACACCGGCTCGAGGCGCGCTACGGGCGTGATGGCGCCGGTTCGACCCACCTGGAATTCCACATCGAGGAGCCGCGTGGTCGCCTCTTCGGCCGGATACTTGTAGGCGATGGCCCAGCGTGGACGACGCGTGACGTTGCCGAGCGTCTCGGCCAGCGCACGGTCGTCGACCTTGATCACCACACCGTCGATCTCGTAGCCGAGCGTCGGACGCGCCTCGAGCAGCGTTTGCGCATAGCCCACACATTCCGAAATGCCGGTCACGCGCGTGCGCCGCGGGTTGACCTTCACACCCCAACCCTCCAACGCCTCACCGATTTCGGTCTGCGTTGCGGGCTGCCATGCACCGTCCACCCGACCCACCCCATGCGCGAACATGCGCAGCGGCCGCGCCGCGGTGATCTTCGGGTCGAGCTGGCGCAGGCTGCCCGCCGCACCGTTGCGCGGGTTGACCATGGGTTTGTCGCCTCTCGCCGCTGCCTCGCGGTTGAACGCCTGGAAGCCATCGAGCGGGATGTAGATCTCGCCGCGAATCTCGATCAGAGACGGCAACCGACGGCCCGAGAGCCGCGCCGGCACATCGGCGATCGTGCGGACGTTCGCCGTCACGTCTTCACCGGTCTGGCCGTCGCCGCGCGTGGCGGCGCGCACGAGCACACCTCGCTCGTAGGTGAGATTCACCGCAACGCCGTCGATCTTCGGTTCGCAGGCGTAGACGATCGGATCCTCCGTCCCGAGACGCGCCATGCAACGCGCGTCCCATGCGTCGAGTTCTTCCGTTGTGGTGCACTTGTCGAGCGACAACATGGGGACAGCGTGCTGCACCGCGGCAAAGCCGCCGGCCGGGGCGCCGCCGACGCGCTGGCTCGGTGAATCAGGGGTGACGAGTTCGGGGTGTGCCGCTTCGAGCGCGAGCAGCCGATCGAACAGTGCGTCGTAGTCGGCGTCCGAGATCTCGGGATCGTCGAGGGTGTGGTAGCGGTGGATGTGGCGCTCGATTTCGCCCCTGAGATCGGCCAATTGCTTGCGGACGCGATCCGAGGCACCCACCGTGCGTCAGCTGCGCTGCGACATACGCTTGCGCGCGAACTCCGAGATGCGTTGCCGGCAGTGGGCAACGGTCTGCGCGGTCATCACCGAGTGCTGCTCGTCCTTGAGCTCCGCATTCAGCGACTGGGCCAGGTCGCGCGCAACACCCAGCATGTCGTCGAACACATCGGCCGGCTTGCCCGGCCCAGGCAGACGCAGGAACAGCGTCACGCCCGGCGTGCTGAAGTGCTGCATGGCAGACAGATCGAACGTGCCCGGTTCCACGGCGCTCGCGACGCTGAACTGCACTTCCTTCGACGTCGGGTCGATGCGGTGAAAGACGTTCATGTCGCCGAACTTGAGCGAGTTGCGCAGGAACACCTCCATGAGATCGGAACCGTTCATTCGTGAATCGCCGCGGGCCAGCACGTTGATGGCGATGATCTCGCTCGGCTCACGTACAGGCTGCTTCGACGCGGTGGGCTGCTTCGACGCCGGCGGCTCCGCACTGAGCGACATCTGCTGCGCGTGATGGCCACTCAAGGAATGCGATGTGAACGGCGGGGACTTGGATGGCACGCGCGGTTTGGGCCGATCCAGAATGCTCTTGCGCGTCGTGCCACTGGGTCGCACCGGCCCCCGGCGTTCCGTGGTCAAACCCAGGTCCGTGGTCGGGGGAGGCTTCGCCGGCTCGGCTTCCGCCAGCTCCAGCGAGGCCTGCTCCGGGGCAGGGCCCCCGGCAGGGCGTACCCGCGCGCCACCGTTCGGCAGCTCACCGCGCAGGAGCACCATGTCGTCCACCTCGTCCTTCGGGATGTTGGGGTCGATTTCCAGACGGTAGGGTGCGCGACGGCTCTTCCAGGCCAGCCAGAAGCCGTGCCCGACCACCGCCGCGAGCAGAACCCCACCACCGATCAGTATCCAGTCCTTGATGTCCATGAGTGCCCTCTCGAGAGCCTCAGACCGCGGCCATCTGCGCCGCTTCTTCCACGTCCACCGAGACCAGCCGCGACACGCCCGGTTCGTTCATCGTGACACCCATCAGATGGTCTGCCATCTCCATGGTCAGTTTGTTGTGGGTGATCACCACGAACTGCACGTCGTGCGCCATGTCTCGAATCAGATTTGCAAACCGTACCACGTTCGAGTCGTCGAGCGGTGCATCCACCTCGTCGAGCAGGCACACCGGGCTCGGATTGAGCTGGAAGATCGCGAAGATCAGCGCCACCGCCGTCATCGCTTTCTCGCCGCCCGACAACAGGTGGATCGACGAATTGCGTTTGCCCGGCGGACGCGCCATCAGCGTCACACCGGTGTCTAGCAGGTCTTCGCCCGTCAGCTCGAGATACGCATGACCGCCGCCGAACACCTTCGGGAACAGCTCACCGAGCTTCGAGTTCACGGCTTCGAAGGTGTCTTTGAAGCGCACGCGGGTCTCGCGGTCGATCTTGCGAATTGCGTTCTGCAGCGTGGTCAGCGCCTCCGTCAGATCCGTGTACTGATCGTCGAGATACTTCTTGCGCTCCGCCGAGGACTGGTACTCCTCGATCGCCGCGAGATTGATGGGTCCGAGACGGTTGATGCGGTTGGCCACCTTCTCGAGAGACTCGACCCACACCGGTTCGGTCGCATCCTCCGAGAGCCTTGCGCGCACCGCGTCGACGGTGGCACCCGTGGCCGAGATCTGCTCGAGCAGATTGCCGCGCTTCACGGTCTGGCCCTGCCGCTCGACACGCGCGGTTTCGAGCGCCGCGCGAACTTCATCCACGGCAGCTGCGCGCTCGCCGCGCGCGGCTTCGAGTTCGCGCAGACGCTCGTCCGCCGTTTCCAGCGCGCGACGGACATCGTTGAGCTTGTGTTCCACCGCCAATCGATCCGCGAGTCGGCTCTCGAGGTCGCGGGTCAGATCCGGCAGTGGCTGCCTGCTCTGTTCGATGCCACCGGCAATCTCCGCGCGCCGCGTTTCGAGTTCCGACTGCTGACGCAGCAGACGCTCACGCGCGGTGGTGGTCGCCGCGACCTGGGATTCGAGGTTCTGCTTCTCGACATTGAGCGCGTGAAAGGCGTCGCGGTCGGCACGGGCACGCCGGCGGGTTTCATCCACGGCGGTGAGGTTGCGCTCCCGACTCTCGGTGAGCCGCGCGCGTTCCTCGGCGAGGCGCTCGCGCTCCTCCTCGGCCGCAACGAGTCGGCTGCGCACTTCGTTGAGGCGCCGGGACTCCTGCTCGATCTGCGCCGAGATCTCCTGGGTTTCCTTCTGCACCCGTTCGCGCCGCGCGTCGGCCTCCTCCTGGCGCACCCGATGCACACCGTGATCGGCACGCAGTTGACCGAGCCGCTGCGCCAGGCCGTTGATAGTGTTCTGCAGCTCGTGGCGTTCTTCGTCCAGGGCCTGAGTACGGCTTCGGCCTTCGCTCAAGCGGCCCTGCAGTTCGGCCAGGTGTGCCTCAGCGTGTTCGACACGCTCGCGCAACGCTTCGAGCTGATGACCGCGCTCGAGTACACCGTGCGAAACGTCGTCGCCGCGATCGAGTTTCACCCAGTCGCGCCCTATCCAGACACCGTCGCGCGTGATGATACTCTCGCCCGGACCGAGCGCGCTGCGCGCGGCGAGCGCCGCATCGATCGTTTGCGCCGCGAATACGCCGTCCAGCAGCGATCCGATCGATCGCGATGCGCGCACGAGCGTCACCAACGCCGGCAGATCACCGCGCACTTCGCGGGAAGCACCGCCCGACATCAGCGTCACGACACCCTGGGGCAGCTCCGCCAGCCGCCGTGCATGGCTGTCGAGATCGCTGACTTCCACGGCCTTCAATCCATCGCCGAGTACGGTCTCCACGGCACGTTCCCAGCCGTTCACCACAGACAGCGACTCCGCGAGCCGCGGTGCCGCACTCAGACCGCTCGCCTTCAGCCAGTCATCGGTCGCACCGGCGGTGCGGCCGAGCGCCGCGCCCTGAACCGCTTCCAGCGATGCGAGTTCGTGGCGCAGGCGCGCCACATCGTTGCGCGCGGCTTCGAGCACCTGCTCGCGAATGATGACGTCCTCGCGCGCCGCACCCAATTCCTTGAGGCGGTGTTCGAGCTCGAGTTCCGCACGGTTGATCTGGGCGCCGACCTGATCGATGCCCGCGGCGAGATCGCCGATGTCGCCGGAGACATCCGCAACTGCAACTCCCGCAAACTCGTCGTCGAGCTGGGCCGCACGACCCTTGAGCCGCTGAAGCAACTGTTCGAGATGCTCGATGCGCGACGCCTGCACGTCGGATTCGCGCTGATTCATGGCGGCCCGTTCACCAAAGCTGTCCCAGGCCGCCTGCCATTCCTTGAGCTGCGATTCGGCCGCCTCGAGGGCCATGGTCGACTCGCGATCTACCTTGGCCGCTTCTTCGACGCGCGGCCCGACATCGGCCAGGGTCGAACGCAGCGCCTTGATCTGTTCGTCGTCGAGTTCGAGCTGACGCTCCGTTTCCTTGCGCCGCTGCGACACCGCATCGAGATCGAGTTCCAGTTGCTTGACGCGCTGCTGGTTGTACGCGATGGCTTCCTCGACCCGCGCGATGTCGGCGCCCAGCTGGTAGAAGCGGCCCTGCACGCGATTGAACTCTTCGCTCTGCTCCGCATGCCCGGCGCGGCTCTTTTCGATCTCGGCATCGAGTCCGCGCTGTTCCGCGACGGCCTTTTCCAGGCGCACCTCGAGTCCACGGATCAGTGCCTCGCGCTCCGAGAGTTCCGCTTCGACGGCATTGAGACGCAAGGTGTACAGCTCCGCGGTCAGCGTGCGCTCCTCGGCCTTCAACTCACGATATCGCTCGGCGGCACTCGCCTGACGCTTCAAGTGATTGAGCTGACGTTCGAGTTCCTCGCGAATGTCGTTCAGACGTTCGAGGTTCTCCTCGGTGTGCCTGACGCGGTTTTCGGTTTCCCGACGACGTTCCTTGTACTTGGAGATGCCTGCCGCTTCCTCGAGGTAAACGCGCAGCTCATCGGGCTTCGCTTCCACCAGCTGGCTGATCATGCCCTGTTCGATGATCGAGTAGCTGCGGGGGCCGAAGCCGGTACCCAGGAAGATGTCCATGATGTCGCGGCGCCGGCACTTGTCGCCGTTCAAGAAGTAGGCGGACTGCGCGTCGCGGGACACCTGGCGGCGGATGGAGATCTCCGAATAGCCCGCGTATTCACCGCCAATGCGGCCGTCGCTGTTGTCGAAGATCAGCTCGATGGCCGCGATCGCCGTGGGCTTTCTCGTGTTGGAGCCGCTGAAGATGACGTCGGTGATCGACTCGCCGCGCAGTTGCCGCGCGGAACTCTCACCCAGCACCCAGCGTACGGCGTCGATGATGTTCGACTTTCCGCATCCGTTCGGACCCACGATGGCGCAGCGATTGCCGGGGAAGCTGACCGTCGTCGGATCGACGAAGGATTTGAATCCGGCCAGTTTTATTTGTTTAAGACGCATCCACCACGACTGCACGGCCTGAAAGGACAAACGACGCAAACCGCGTCATAAAAAGATGCCCCTTCGCGGGGCGAACGTAGTGTATAGAAATGTCGCGGCCCTGTGTTGACGAACTGCGGCGGCGAAGCGCCCATCTCAGCCGTCGCCGATCGTGAGGTTCGCCTCGGTTTGCGCCCCGACCGCCACCGACACCGCATCACTCTCGACGTCGCCGGGCTGACGCATCGCGTTGCCCGACATGGACAGTCGTGCCACGGCCTCGACGGTCGCAAACTGCGAGATCACCCGCCCTGGCTGCATCGCATCGGCATCGGACATCTCGATCTGCGCCGGCAATCGCGCCGGGTCGAGAGGACGCACGGCGATCGGCATGGGCGGACCGCCCGGCTCGCGCAGGATGACGAAGACGCGGGACCCCGGCGGTGGTGTCACACCCTGCTGCAGCGCCACGCGCAATCGTACCGGCCCGGGCACGCCTGCGGCGGTTGCCGGATCCGCTGAACCGGCACCGGTGCCCGCCGCGACACCGCGAGAAGCGACACCGCGTGAAGCGTCTCCGCGTGAAGCGTCTCCGCGAGAGGCGACCCCGGCAGCCGCGCCCCGGGGCGACGTCGCCCCAAAGGTCAGATCCGCGGCAGCGGTCTGTGCCCAGACGACGCCGAGGGTAGCTTCGCGCGCCCCGGGTTCATCGCCAACCCGACCGCTGGGCGAGAATCGGGCCACGATTTCGAGTGCATCGCCCGACGCCGGCACCACCCCCGCCTGCATGGCGTGGCGGTGGTCCAGCCGCAGCCGGATGACGGGCTCGAGCGCTGCCACCCGCGCAACCAGGAGCGGCATGCGCTCACCGGCGCGCCGCGCGAATACGAAGAGCGCACCCTGGGGGTGATCGGCCATCTGGATCGCGCTCATGTCGACGGCCACGTCGATCCCGGGGCCGTCCGCCGCCTCCACACCGGCACCCGCCCCGCTCGCGACGTCCGATCCGCCGCCCGCCGCGCGCACGCGCTCGAGGGCCGATCGCATCGCCTCGGCGCGCGGCCCGGTCACGCCCCCCGCCAGGGCACTCTCGAGATGCACCGCGGCTTCGGCGAACCGACCCGCACGGAACGCATCCACCGCCAGGATTTCGCGAACGACACTGTCGTGGGGCGCAAGCGCGACGATGCGCATCATCAGCGCGCGGTTCTTGTCACTGACCACGCCCTCGTCGGCCATGAACTGGGCCTGCGCCAGCGAAGTCAGCACCGCCGTTTCGCCGCCGCTCAGCGCCTGGAGGGTTTCGAAGGCGGTGACCGCCGCGCGGTAGTTGCCTTGCCGCATCCGCGCATGTCCGAGCAGATACCAGACTTTGGCATCGTCGGGCCGCCGCGCGAGATGGCGTTCTAGCCGCTCCGCCCACCGTGCCAGCGCCGAATCATCGTCCTGCGCCGTGTCCGTCAGCAGGGCGCGGTCGCGGTCGAGGTTCACGAGGTCGATCGCGCCGAGTTCCCGGTACACGAAGATTGCGACGGCGGCGAGGCTCACGACGATCGCCACCACCGCCTTCCACGAGTGCTTCGTCGCGCCGCTCACCGGCGCCGTGACGTGGGACTCCTCCGTATCCGCGTCCTCGAGCAGCGCGGCCGCCGACTCCGCGGCGAGCGCGTCGAACGCCGCCGCATCGATCGCACCGTCGGTACGCTGGGCTTCCAGTTCCGCGAGCCGTTCACGATACAGGGCCACGTTCGCGCTGCGACGATCGACCCCGAGGCTGCCGCGCTGACCCCGCAACAGCGGCAGCGCGACGAACAGCATCGCCACGACGCAAAGCACACCCGACGCGATCAGAAATGGACTCACTGCGATCGATCATCCGAGAGCAGTGACGCGAGCCTTGCCTCCGCCTTCTCGTCGAGTGCGGCTTCCGCGTCGCGGCGGCGGCGCGCGAGCATCACGATCACCACGCCGCCAAGGGCCGCGAGCATGAGCGGGAGTACCCACAGCGCGATTGTGTCGATGCGCAGCGGCGGGTCGTAGAGCACGAAGTCGCCGTAGCGCGCCTGCAGAAAGGTTCGGATCTCGGCATCGCTGCGGCCTTCGCGCACGAGGCCGTAGACGACGCGGCGAAGATCCGCGGCAATCGGCGCGTCGGATCCGGACAGATTCGTGTTGAGACACTTCGGACAGCGGAATTCGTCGATGAGCGCTTGATAGCGCTTCGACTCGGCGTCCGATGCGAACTCGAAGGCGTCGATCGCCCCCTGCCCCCACGCCGACGCGGTCCAGCAGAGGATCATTGCCAGCACGATCCGCTCAACCATTCGCTGCTCCTCGCAACTGCTCGAGCAGCGGAACGAACTCCGCTTCCCACACCCGGCGGTTGATGTCGCCGACACGCTTGTGAACGATCACGCCGCGTTGATCGACCAGAAAGGATTCGGGCGCACCGTATACGCCGAGATCGACACCGAGCATGCCGTCGGCATCGATGACGTGCCGCTCGTACGGGTCGCCGTAGCGCGCAAGCCATGCCCGCGCCGCATCCGGATCGTCCTTGTAGTTGATGCCGATGATCCGAACACCTTCTTCGTCGTGAATGCGCGCGAGTTCGGCATGCTCCGCCTTGCACGTGGGGCACCATGTCGCCCACACGTTCACGAGCGTGACCTGACCGTCGAAGATCGACTCGGTGACGCGCGCATCCGGCGACTTGAGATCGCCGAGCTCGAATGCCGGAAACGGCTGCCCAACCAGCGCCGATGGCAGGCGGTGAGGGTCCTCCAGACTGAAGCCCGCGTAGAGGAGCCCGATCAGGAGCACGAAGGCACCGAGCGGGACGAACAGGCTCGCGCGGCTCATGAGGTGGCCGCGACGGCTGCGGACTGGGCATCGCGCACTCGCAACCGCCGGTAACGCCGGTCGGTGATCGCGATGATGCCGCCCAGGGCCATGAGAATCGCCCCGAACCACACCCATCTCACCAGCGGCTTGTAGTGTCCGCGAACGGCCCAGGCATCGCCGGGCAACTCTTCGCCGAGGGCGACGAACACATCGCGACCGAATCCGGGCTCGATGGCCGCCTCGGTCATGATGTTGCCGCCGGAAAGATAACGCCGCTTCTCCGGTCGCAGCAGATAGCCGGGTCCATCACCGTCGACTCGGATGGTGGCTTGCTGCGCGAGATAGTTGGGTCCGCGCACCTCGTCGATCGACTGCAACGTCAACGTGAGTGCCCCTAGCTCCATCGACTCGCCCTTCTGCAGTCGCACGTCGCGTTCGATGGACAGCTGGCTCGTCACGACGACGCCGAGCAGCGTGACGACGAATCCGAGGTGGGCAATGCTCATTCCCGCGTAGGCGGTAGGAATCACCGACCAGCGCTTCAGCCCGCTGGTTCGGGTCCACAGATCGCGCAGATGAGGGATGACGACCCATGCCGCCAGGACCACGGCCAGGATCACCTCGACACGCAGTGCGTCGGTCATGATCAGAGGCAGCACGACACCGATGGCGACGCTGGCGATTGCGATCACGACGTAGTCGCGCACCAGTTCGCGACCCTGGTTGCGTTTCCAGCGCAGGAACGGGCCGAAGCCCAACACCACTGCAAGCAATGCCATCAATGGATTGAAGAGCGCGTTGAAGTACGGCGGCCCCACGGAGATCTTGTCGCCGCCGGTCATCGCCTCGTACGCGAGCGGGTACAGGGTACCGAGCAACACGACGCTGAGCGCCAGCGTGAAGATCACGTTGTTGACGAGCAGCATCACTTCGCGCGACAGCAGTGAAAATCCGGCGCGGCCGCGGATGGCCGGTGCGCGTACCGCGTACAGCGCGAGCGAACCGCCTACGACCACCACCAGAAACATCAGGATGAAGAGTCCACGCTCCGGATCGACGGCGAATGCATGCACCGACGTGAGCACACCGGATCGCACGATGAAAGCACCCAGCAACGAAAGCGAGAACGCGGCGATCGCGAGCAGCACCGTCCAGCTCTTGAACACACCGCGCTTCTCGGTGACGGCGAGCGAATGGATGAGCGCGGTACCCACCAGCCACGGCATGAATGATGCGTTCTCCACCGGATCCCAGAACCACCAGCCACCCCATCCGAGTTCGTAGTAGGCCCACCAGCTGCCAAGCGCGATGCCGACGGTGAGCAACGCCCAGGCCAGATTGGTCCACGGCCTCGACCATCGTGCCCAGGCCGCATCGAGCCGCCCCGTCATGAGTGCAGCGACGGCGAACGCGAAAGCCACCGAGAACCCCACGTAGCCGGCGTAGAGAATGGGCGGATGCACGATCAGTCCGAAGTCCTGCAGGAGCGGATTCAAGTCGCTGCCTTCGGTGGGCGGCAGCGGCAGCGAACGTTCGAACGGATTGCTCGTAAACAGCGAAAACGCGATGAACCCCACGGACAGGAGCCCCATCACGCCCAGCACGCGACTCGACAACGCGATCGGCAGATCTCCACTGCGCAGCGAAACCGCGACCGTCCACACGGCCATGATGAGAATCCACAACAGGAACGACCCCTCGTGCGCGCCCCACAGCGCACTGACTTTGTACGCGACCGGCAGCAAGGTGTTGGAGTTGCGCGCCACGTACGACACGGAGAAGTCGTCGCTGACGAACGCATTCAGCAGACACGCGAAGGAGATCGCGACGAACACGAGGACGCCGAGTGCGAGAGAGGGTGCCGTCCGCATCAGCGTTGCATCGTTGCGGTAGGCACCGACGATCGGCAGGGTGCCGAGCGCACACGCCAGCACGAACGCGAGGATGAGCGCGAAGTGGCCGAACTCGGCGATCATGTCGTGCTCTTGTGCATGCCGGCGAGTTCGGGCGGCATGTAATTCTCGTCGTGCTTCGCCAGCACTTCTTCGGCGACAAAGACGCCGTCCTCACCGAGCCGGCCCGTGCACAGCACGCCTTGGCCCTCGCGGAACAGATCGGGCAGCATGCCGGCGTACGTCACCGTGAAGTCGGAGCCCGCAAGATCGCTCAACACGAATTTCACTTCGAGGCTGTCCTCGGCGTGTTGAACGCTGCCTTCCTTGACCATCCCGCCAGCCCGGATGCGCGGTCCGACGGGCGCTTCGCCCGACACGATCTGATCGGGGGGATAGAACAGATTGATGTTCTCGTTCAGCGCAGTCAGCACCAGGGCGACTGTGACGCCGGCGCCAACGAGCAGAAACGTCACCGCGATCAAGCGGTTGCGGCGAATGGGATTCACGATTTCACCTCGTCCTCAGAGACCTCACTGCGCCGCAGGCGTTCACCCTCCGTCGCAAAGAATCTGCGCCGTGTGACAGCCGGCGCGATCAGGTTGGCGGCGATCACCAGGACACCGATGCCGTAGGCGCTCCAAACGTAGAGAGCGTGGCCGCCCATGTCCAGGAAACTCGACAAGCTGTCGAAACTCATTGGGCACGACTCCTTACCAGCGCACGCACCCACTGCGTGGCGCGCTCCCGTTCGAGTATGACGTTTGCGGTGCGCGCGAACGCGAGCCCTCCGAACAGCGCGTAGAACCCGATCACACTGACCAGCAGCGGCAGGTACATCTCCGGCGGCATCGACGGCGCCTCGGTGAGTTTGAAGGTGGACGGCTGGTGGAGCGTGAGCCACCAGTCTACAGAGTACTTGATGATCGGAATGTTGACGGTACCCACCACCGCGAGGATCGCGCAGGCGCGGCCAGCCGTCTCTTCGCGCGGGATCGCCTGCCGCAGCGCAATCAGCCCGAAATAGAGGAACAACTGCACGAGCATCGACGTGGTGCGGGCATCCCAGACCCACCAGGTGCCCCAGGTGGGTTTGCCCCAGATCGCACCGGTGATGAGCGCCAATGCCGTCATCGCGAGGCCAAACGGTGCAGCCGCTACGATCAACATGTCGGCGAGCTTCATACGCCAGACGAGCAGCACGAGACCGGCCGCACCGATCATGAGGTACACGGACTGCGCGAGGATCGCCGTGGGTACGTGCAGATACATGATTCGAAAGCTGTTGCCCTGCTGATAGTCGGGCGGCGCGAAGGCAAGGCCCCAAACGAGACCTACGACGATCGCAGCGACGCCCACGCCGAGGAACCAGGGCGCGGCTCGCTCGGCAATGGCGTAGAACGAGCGGGGCGACCCCATCCGGTGCCACCAGCTCTTGAGTGCACTCGCGGCGCTATCCATACCGGACCACTTCCTCAGTTGCGATTGCCAACCTCACTCCAGACCTACCTTGAGACCCATCGCCGCAGCGAATGGTGCGAGTGTGAGCGACAGGCTGACCAGCGCGCCCATCCATGCGAGCTGCGCAGTCGCATCGACGCCATCGACCACCGCCGCCACCGCGCCTGAGCCGAGAATCAGCACGGGCACATACAGCGGCAGCACGATGAGCGCGAGCAGCAGGCTGCTTCTGCGCAGGCTGACCGTGAGCGCCGCGCCGACCGCACCGATGACACTCAGCACGGGAGTGCCCAGCAACAGCGAAATCATCAGTGTCGGGACGGCTTCGACCGGCAGGTTGAGCATTAACGCAGCAATCGGCGAGAACAGCACTAGAGGCAATCCCGTAACCAACCAGTGCGCGGCGACCTTGGCCAGCACACCGGTGAACAAGGGCTGCGCATGCAGCACCATCTGTTCGAGTGTGCCGTCGTCGAAGTCACGGCGAAAGAGCCCGTCGAGCGCGAGCAGTGTCGCGAGCAACGCGAGCACCCAGAGCACCCCCGGAGCGAGTTCCGCCAGCCGCTCCGGCCCTGGACCCACACCCAATGGAAACAGTGCGACCGCAAGCACGAAGAACATCAGCGGATTGGCGACGTCGC
>JBFKCZ010000007.1:0-17493 GCA_041620035.1 Pseudomonadales bacterium | reverse complement strand
GGCGCAACGCTCGTGGTCACCGGACTGTGGATGCGGCTGTTCCCCGAGTTGCGCACCATGGACGCCTTTCCGATCGCAAAGTCATCGGAGAGACCGTAGGAGCGACCCGCGGTCGCGATGACGATTGACCTTCGGGAAAGCAATCGCGAGCACGGGAATCGCGAGCATTGCTCGCTCCCACAACTCCGGTTGGACGGGCTACTACAAGTGCTTCGCGAGATCCTTGGCGATCTCCTCGGGCGTCACTTTGGGTGAGTACCGTGCGATCACCTTGCCGTCGCGGCCAACGAGAAACTTCGCGAAGTTCCAGGCAATGTCGGCCTTGCCGTCGTCATCGGCTTTTTCCGCCTTCAGCCACTTGTAGAGGTCGCAGGCACCGGCGCCGTTCACCTCGATCTTGCTGAACATCGGGAAGGTGGCGCCGTACTTGCTGCGCGCGAATTCCAGAATCTCCGAATCGGTGCCCGGCTCCTGTGCGCCGAACTGGTTGCATGGAAAGCCAAGGACCGTGAATCCCTTGGCGGCATTGTCGTCATGAAGGGTACGCAGACCTGCGTACTGAGGTGTGAGTCCTCAGCGGCTGGCCAGGTTGACGACGAGACAGACTTTGCCCTCGAACCGGGAAAAGTCGACGGCCTCACCCGTGATCGACTGCATGGTCAGCTCATGAAACTTCGACATGATTCCTCCTGTTGTCGCGCCCGACACACTAAACCCGACGCCGAGAATCGGCAACGTGGGTCCCGCCCAGCCCTTTCCGACACCGGCGCCATGCTAAACTCCCGCGGTCAATCACTCTGAGGGCTCCCTTCATGGCTTCGCGTCGTCCATTGACCAACGCGCTGATGCTCGGCCTCGCGCTCAACCTCGTTCCGCTCACCGTCGTTCAGACTGCCCACGCCGGCGTGGTCGGCAGCTACGCATACACTCAGGCCCAGGCCCGTGGTGAACGTATCGACCGCATCTCCGCATTCCTGGCTCGCGACAGCGTGCGTGCGCAACTGTCGGGTCTGGGTGTAGATGCCAGCGTCATGGAGTCGCGCCTCGCGAATCTCACCGACGCCGAACTGCTGATGCTGGAACAGCGCATCGGTGAGTTGCCGGCCGGTGGCGATGCGCTGGCGGTGATCGGCGTGCTCTTCGTTGTTCTGCTGATTCTAGAGCTGGTCGGCGTCACAGACATCTTCAGCAAGATCTAGCGCCGCGCGCGCCTCGTCGCGGGTCTCCCTCAATGCATCGAACAGGGGATCCGCGGCGTCGGCCTTCGCCAACGCGTCATTCGCAACATCGAGTGCCTTGGTCGCGCAGCGACCATTCAGCCACGCCATCGCGAGGTTGTTGGCAGCGCCTAGGTGCTCACCACCCGACAGGTCGATCGCGTCCTGATAGTGGGATCGCGCTTCAGCGAGCTTTCCCTCCGCCAATCGCAGGTTGCCCAGGCCAAACCGCGCATCGATGCTCTGCGGCCAGTAAGACAACATTGCGCGGTAGCCCTGCTCCGCAATGTGCGCCGAGCCCGTTGCCTCGAGTGCTGCGTTGGTCTCGAAGTAACGTCGCTCGTCGGGGCGTGCGGGCAGCTCACCGGGCCTCAACACGACCATCGCCCAGAAGGCGGCGCGGCGCCAGGTTCGTATGAACCGCGCGCGTTCGACGACATAGCGTTCGGTGACGCCGGAGCGCAGCAGGATTTCGTCGCGCGGTCCGTCGTAGCCGATGACGACGGCATAGTGCCAGCGTGGATACCAGGACACGCCGAGATTCTGCAGCACGACGACGGGGCGACCCGCGTCGATTTCGGCGACGACAGCTTCGAGCCCGCCATCGAGCAGGTACGGCACGCGACCGAACCGGCGGTTTGCCGCAACCATTTCCGCCTGCAGACTGCCGTGCCGATCCGGTACATAGAGGTAAGGGGAAACCGCTTCGGGGGTCGTTTGCACCCCGGATCGAACGAGCAGCGTCGCGAGCGCTGCGGGGCCGCAGTGATACTGCGTCTGCGGGAAGAACGGCACGGTCCCGAGCTCGTTGCGCGCGCTCACGTCGGGCAACGGCGGCAGCTGTGCACAGCCAGCGAGCAGAAGGCCCAGGAGCAGCGGTGCCAACTTCACGCGGCGATGTTCAATTGCGGTCACGTGGGCCATCATCGGTGAATCGAACGACAAAGTACGGCCATGACCGATTCCACGCCGGCGGCGCCTGCCGAGCCCGGGTTGGGCATTTCACTGTTTCCCCTGGTCACGCTCATCGCCATGCTCGGCTTCAACGTCTATCTCTTCGGTGACAGCGCGCTCGACGGCGCGCACCAGATGGCATTGATGCTGGCGGCCGGGCTGACCGTCGCCTTGTCGTTGTGGCGCGGCGCACTCTGGACCGAGGTCCAGCATCACATCGTGCAAGGCATAGCCATCGCCATACCTGCGCTGCTGATTCTACTGATGGTTGGTGCGCTCTCGGGCACCTGGCTCGTGAGTGGCATCGTGCCCACCATGATCTACTACGGTCTGCACGTGCTGAGCCCCACCATCTTCCTGGCCGCGGCGTGCGTCATCGGGTGTGTGGTATCGCTGTCGACCGGCAGCTCGTGGACGACCTCGGCCACCGTCGGCATCGCGCTCATGGGTATCGGAACGACCCTGGGCATCCACGAGGGCATGGTCGCCGGTGCGGTGCTCTCCGGCGCCTACTTCGGTGACAAGTTGTCGCCCTTGTCTGACACCACCAACCTCGCGGCGGCGGTCGGCGGTACCGATCTGTTCACGCACATTCGCTACATGACGATCACGACGGGGCCGTCGATCACGGTTGCCATCCTGATCTACCTCGGCCTCGGCGTCTGGTCCGGAGGTACGAGCGAAGCGATCGATGCAGCGCCGATCTACGCCGCACTCGACGGCCGCTTCGACATCAACCCGCTGTTGCTCCTGGTGCCCGCCGCCGTCGTCGCGATGATCATCAAACGCATGCCGGCGTTGCCCGCCATCTTCATCGGCGCCGTCCTGGGCGCGGTATTCGCACTCATCTTTCAACCCGAGGCGGTTGAGAGCATTGCAAATGGAGTCGGCGGCGAACTCGCATGGCTCGTCGGTATCATCAAGGCATTCTCGATGGACACGGCACTGGTCACCGGCAATGCGACGATCGATGCGCTGCTCAAATCGGGCGGCATGGCGGGCATGATGTCGACGATCTGGCTCATCCTCGCGGCCATGACATTTGGCAGCGCCATGGAACACGCGGGCTTCCTGACACGCATCACCCGCGCATTGCTGCGCCTCGCGCGCAACGAAGGTTCGCTGTTCGCCACCGCCGCCAGCACGTGCGTCATCGCCAATACCACGGCATCCGATCAGTACCTCGCGATCGCCGTTCCTGGCCGCATGTTCGCCAAGGCCTACGCCGACCGCGGATTGGCACCACAGAACTTGAGTCGAACGCTCGAGGATGCGGGCACCGCTACTTCCGTGCTCGTGCCGTGGAACACCTGCGGTGCATACCACGCAAGCGTACTGGGTGTCGCAACGCTCACCTATGCACCCTTCGCGTTCTTCTGCATTCTGAGCCCATTCATGACCATATTGTTCGGTACGCTCGGTATACGCATCGCCCGGCTAGCCAAGACTAATCCGACTTGATGCGATAGCGCTCGAACCAGGCGAGGATGTGCGCGACTTTGGTCGCGAGCTGAGAGGGCCGTGCGCTGATGTCATGCGATGCGCCCGGAACCCGCACGAGGACCGTGTCGATGCGACGGATCTTCAACGCCTGGTAGTACTGCTCCGACTCCGACATCGGCGTTCGATAGTCGTCCTCTCCGGTGATCAGCATCGTCGGCGTCTCGACGTTGCCCACCAGCGAAAGCGGCGAACGCCGCGCATACTCAGCCATGTGCAGCCAAGGTGCACCCTCGAACCAGTGGTCGTTGATGTACTCGCCGATGTCCGACGTCAGCGCCATGCTCGCCCAGTTGATCACCGGTTTTGCGGAAGCGGCCGCCCGAAATCGATTGGTCTTGCCGACGATCCACGCGGTGAGAATGCCGCCACCCGAACCACCGGTGACGAACAGGTTGCGCTCATCCACGTAGCCGCGAGCGATCACCGCGTCGACGGCGCCCATGAGGTCGTCGTAGTCCTCGTTCGGATAGTTCTTGTCGATCAGATTCGCGAAGGCTTCGCCGTAGCTCGTGCTGCCGCGCGGATTCGCGTACACGACGACGTAGCCCGCGGCGGCGTAGAGCTGAATCTCTGCTGCGAACCGCGCGCCGTAGTTCGTGTGCGGGCCACCGTGAATCTCCAGGATGAGCGGATACTTGCGCGTCGCATCGAAGGCGGGTGGTTTGACGATCCATGCCTGAATTCGCCGCTTATCGGCCGGTGAGTCGAACCAGATTTCCTCCGGGGTGCCGATGGCGCGGTTCGCGAGCAGGTCTTCGTTCAGCGCGGTGATCTGCCGAGCCACACCACGGCCACGCCACACCGCGAGATCCGCGGGGCGCACACCCGTACCCTTTGTGAAGGCAATCGTGTCACCACCCACATCGAACGTCCCCGCTGCATAGGGTCTGGACAGATCGAGACCACCCACCCCTTCGATGTGGTCGGTGACGCGCCCGCTGAGATTGACGCTCGCGATGCGCGTATCTCCCTCCGCGTCGTACTGCACGAACAGGCGTTTGCCATCGCGTGCCCACTGCACGGCATCGACGCTGCCCGGTAAATCCGGCGACAGGCGACGGCTCACACGACTTTGGAGATCCATCACGTACACGTTGGCGTGGATGTTCGCGCGATGGTCGTCGTCGTAGCCGAGATAGGCGAGCGTGCGCCCATCGGCGGACAAGGTCGGCGCCGAGTCGGGACCACGCCGGTCGGTGAGCGCCACTGCCTCGCCCGTGGCGGTGTCGACACGGAACAGCTCGGTGTCTTCCGCGTAGTACTCCCAATCGTCCCGATGATTGCCCGCAACGACGATGAAGGTGCCGTCCTTACTCCACGCCAGCGGACCCGAGTGGGGATGATCGCCGGCCGTGAGGCGTCGCGGCGTGCCACCCGCCGCGTCCACGACGAACAGCTGGGCCTCACCCCGCTCCCGGAACCCACCGCCGTCGGATCGATACAGCAGTCGGTCGATCACTTTCGCCGGCGGCGCCCAGTTGGCACCCTTGGGCGCTTCGAGGGGCGTGACCAGCGGCGATTCCTTGGCGGGGACGCGCATCAGGAACGCGATGCGTGCGCCATCCGGCGAGAAAGCCAGCGCGCGTGGCGCCTGGGTGAGCTGCGCCACATCGGTGACCGCGCCGGTGGCGCGCCAGAGCATCTGCAGGCGCGTCATACCATCGCGGGTGGCCGCAAAGGCGATGCGCGACCCGTCGGGCGAAAACACCGCCTCGGCGATGCGGCCGACATCCGTGAGCAACGGCATGCCATTGCTGCCGTCGGCATCGATGAGCCACAGGCTGTTGCGGGTCTGATCGGTCATGACATCGAAGCCGCTGCGCAGGTAGATGATGCTGCGTCCATCTCCCGCCACGTCCATGTTCGCCACCCACTCGAGCTCGAACACATCCTGAGGAGCGAACTCCGGCAACGCCGATACGACCGTCGAGAGGAAGCTCGTGAGCAACGCCGTACCCGAGGCCACGCACTTTCTGAGGATTCGACTACGCATTTCGAACTCCGAACCGCGTAAGTTTCGTAATCTAGGAGTGTTTCACTCCGGATCCAAGCAGACATGCGCGAACCGCACGCCATCTGGCTGCTCAGACTGGTGCCTGGCGGCAGGCATGGCCGACTCGTCGCCGGGACGGTCATCTTCCTCGTGCTCATGGCCGCGTATGCGGCGACCGGCATGTTCGACGGCGTCGATACTGCCGAGTTCATCTCGCCCGAGGTGGCGGTGTTCTTCTGCGTGATCGTCGCCTACATCGTGCCGGTGTTTCACTACATCACGCATCTCACCGCGGCCGCGGCGCGCGACCTCGCGCCGGTGTTACCCGATTCGCGGTCGTCCGAAGAACTGGCGCAACGCATCATCGGGCAGAGCCCGTTCAACCAATTGCTCGCCGCGGGCACCGGCCTCGGCGCGGGCCTCATGCACCATTTCTTCTTGTCCGGCTCCGTCAGCCGGGCGATCGACGGCATGACGCGCGATGCAAAGAGTGCGGCACTCGCCGTCGGTACGCTCGTCGTCTGGACCTTCCTCACCGCCGTCATCTTCGCGCTGGTGCGCAACGCGAGGCTCTTTTCGACGCTGGGCGCAACGGTACGCATCGATCTGCTGCGGACGCGTGCGTATACGCCGTTCGCGCGCGTCGCGGTGAGTTCCACACTCGCCCTCATCGGCGCGCAGGCGGCCTTTCCGATCATGTGGATCGACCCCGACGTATCCGCGATCGCCATGGTGCCGGGCCTGATCGCGACCACGATCGCAATGGTGTTTCTCTTCGTACTGCCACTGATCTCGATCCACCGCGCAATCGCCGCTGCCAAGCGCGCAGAGGTCGCGCGGCTCGACGACACGATCGGGCGCATCGCGGCCGAACTGCCCGCCCGGCACGACAATGTCCGGTTGGCGCAGCTGAATCCGCTGCTGAGCTTCAGGCGTGAGATCGAGGCGGTGAGCGAGTGGCCCTTCGACACCAGTGTCAGCGGCCGTCTGGCGCTGTATCTGATCATTCCGCCGCTGACGTGGGTCGGCGCGGCACTGATCGAGATGCTGATCGACGATCTGGTCTGACCGGAGTCAGAGCGACTGCGAGGAGGCCAGCACCAGTGAAGTGGAGGGTGGCAGGGCCATCAACGCGACTGCCTGACCGACCCAATCGTCGCGGCCGATGCGACCGCGGAACGTCTTCATCTCGTTCTCGAGCCAGACGAGTTCGGCATCGCTGAACCCCGCGATCTGACGGTACTGGTATACGCCGAGCACGTTGAGACGATGTTCGAACGCGGCACCGATACCGCGAATCTGCTGCAGGTCGTCCTTGTCCTGGGGCGGCGACGAGAACAGATCCTTCGGTTTCTTCGGTTCGATCGAGTCGTCGGGCTGCTCCGGCGGTGTCTCCGGCACGCGCTCTCGCAGCGCGCGGAGCTGTCCCGCCAGCCGGTCGGTGGCTTCCCGTTCCTGCTCCAGCTGCTGCCGGAGCACGGTCATCGATTTGTCCTTCAGGTCGCGGTCTTTCTCCAGAGCGGCGACGGCTTTGTTGCGCTCCTCGAGCGCGGCGACGAGCTCGCGGTTCTTCTCGAACTGATTGGCGATGCGCGTTTCCAGATACTCCGACTTCGGGTCGGGCTTCGACTCCTTCGCCCCGGCATTCGCGGCGAGCAGCTCCCGTTCCCGCTGACTCGCGCGCTGGCTGCGCTCGGTCAGTTCGGTTTCGAGGCGGGCCACCTGCGCCTGCAGCTCTTCGATGCGCGTTGTGCGGGCCGCGAGGGTCACGTCGCGCTGTTTGATGAGGCTTTCCAGCGGTGCTACGCGCGCGTTCCAAACACGCAACTCCTCCTGTTGCGCCGAAAGCTCGTGTTCGAGCAACTCGAGTTGCGCATCGCGGCTGGCGAGCTGTTCCGCCAGACCCGCCTGCTCGGCATGCGCTTCCGACCGTGACGCATCGATCTGCGTGAGACGCTCGAGCGCCTCGGTGAGGTCGCCTTCCAGCTCGCCAACCCGCCGCTCGAGGCGCGTGCATTCTTCCGCGATGCCGGCATTGCGTTCGCGCAACGCGGCGTGCTCACTCTCGAGGGTCGATCGCGCCGCCATGGCGGCGTCGCGCTCCACGCGCAACGCGTCGATCTCGGCTGCGTTACTGCGCGCCGAGGCTTCGAGCGCGGCATGGGCTTCGACGGCATCGTTGCGAGCCGCGATCGCAGCACCCAGTTCGTGCGTGAGGCGATCGGATTCCTGATTCAGGCGATCCACTTCCTCGCGTCCCAGCTTGATCGACGTGGCGAGCTTTCGCGCGAAGTCGTCTCTTGCTTGCTTGACGTTGCGCTCTGCACTGTCGAGCTCCGCCTTGAGACTCGCCAACTCCCTCACTTTGGCCGCGAGGTCTGTCTCCACCGCCGCTTTCGACGTCTCGGCGGCGGTGACACGGTTCGTGAGTTCATCTCGCTCGCGCGTCAGCCCTTCGTCACGAATCCGCAGCGCATCGAGACTCGCACGCAACGCGTCGAGCTGTGTGTTCGCTTCCGTATGGCTTTGCCGCAACGCGGCCAGTTCATCGGCTGCGGCTCGATGCTCCGACCGAGCGGCGGCGAGTGACTGTGCGAGGTCTTCCGCCCGCTGGTTCGACTCCGTGAGCCGTGCATCCTTGTCCTTCATCGACTCTGCGAGCTTCGGTACGCGGGCACGCCACTTCGCGGTCTCTTCCCGTTCCCGCGCGAGCTCGTTCGCCTGACGATCGATCGTGTCGCGCAGTTCGGCGCTGTGCAGCGCTTCCGCCTTCAATCGTGCATCGAGGTCGGCGTTGGCCGCATCGCGCTCGCCGAGTTCGGCTTCGAGCGCGCCCAATCGTTCGCGCAATTGCGAGAATTCCTCGGAGGACGCCGCACTGAGCGCGGCTTCGGCGGGTTGAGGGAGGGCTGGCGCAGCATTCGCGGTCTCACGGGAAAGCGCGAGGCTTCGCTCCAGTTCGCTGCAGCGCGCCTGCGCCTCGGCGAGTTCCTTCTGCAGGGTTTCCAGCGCGCCAGTGTCGGCGGATTCCGCCGCCTGATCGGGCTGTTGCGATCGGGCTTCCTTCAGTAGCGTCAATTCCGCGTTCAGCGCGCGCAACGCACGGTCGCGGGCGAGCAGCTCCCGTTCCTTTTCCTTGAGGCTCGACTCGACGCCGCTGTGGCGGCTCTTCCAGTCACCGACTTCGTTGATCAACGCCGAGACGCGCTGTTCGCGGCTGCGCACGGTGGATTCGAGCTGCGGAATCACGCCTTTTGTGTCCATCAGCGCACGGTTGAGTTCCGCTTCGCGCGCCTTGGCCCGCAGCCGGTAGAAGAACCAGCCACAGAAAAAGCAGGACACCGCGAGGATCGCAACGGTGATGGCCTGGGCCAGGGTGAGTGTCATGGACGAGCCATCCCCAGGGAAGCTCTGCACAAGTTTCGCGGTCGCAATGACATTTCGATCACGGTCCCTGTTCTCGTACGAGTCAACGCGTGCGGCCGGCCTGTGAGCTGGCGCGAACCCTATCCTCGGTTGGTGCCGCCCGGAAAACTCCTCAAGAAGTCTCAGTGGCGCAGGTGGAATGTCGGGAATGTGAACCCGGTCACGTTGAACCGCCGACTTTCCGCGCGGTGGCTGCTATCAGGCGCCGGTGCGACTCACCGCGGGGACGGTCTGCCGGGCGGCGGTGCGCGAACCGGGCGGCGGCGGCGTCGCAAGATCGTCCGGCAACGACTCCGCCAGTGCTTCGCTGACACCGAGTTCCTCGATCAGAAAGTGCAGGCGATCGGCGATCGGGGTACGCGTTTCGCGCCCAACTTCGTCTATGGCAATGCGCTGGCCACTACCCGCCCCGAGGCGACCGCCCCCGCGGATGACGTTGAAGGTGAGCGTGTAGTTGAACGGACTCCAGGTGCGAGTCGCTTCGTGCTGCGTCTTGAACCGCTCGGCGTCCACACTCCACTCGTCGATGCGACAGTCCATGCCGTCTTCGCGCTCCAGGGGCCGCCAGCGGATGGTGAACGCACCATCCACCCAGTGGCCCACCACACCCCACGCGGGATGTTCGATACGCGAGATTTCACCCGGCACCACGAGCAGCGGCTTCGAATGCATGATCGATGCATCGACGACGTAGACCCGCTCGCCGAAGCGAACCGTCACCGAGCCGTGGTTCGGCGGGATGCGTGGCGCAACCACCATCGTGGCGACCGCCCGCCTGGCGTCGAAACCCATCGCATTCAACAGCGCGCACAGAGCGCCGTTCCCTGCCCAGCACGTACCGCCAACGCCGTGCTTGAGAAACGCCTCGAGAAACTCCACGGGATCATCGCCCGGCAGGGACCCGGCGCCCCGCTCGCGCAGCGCGATCAGCTTGCGAACGTTGTCGAACGGTACGTTGCGACACCACGCGCGATAGAAGGCTTCGAGTCCGGCCGGGCTGTGTTCCGGATAGGCAGGCATGTCGAATCGAGCCAGCATGCGCTCCACGAGATCGATGTCGGGCAGGTCCGTCATCGAGCAGCTCCCTCGTCCTGACCCAGTTCGCGCAGGAACATCTCACGCACCTTCTTCACCTGCGAATCGAGACTGGTCACCGTCCAGCCGCGCGTATCGATCGGCGGCAGCACCTTGACTTCGACGGTACCCGGGCGCGCGAAGAAAGCACCTTTCGGCATCCAATCCGTCGTGTTGCGGATCACCACCGGTACCATCGGTACCTGCGCCTGCAATGCGAGGTGAAACGCGCCTTTCTTGAATGGCCCAAGGTGGTTGGTGGGGCTGCGCGTGCCTTCGGGCGCAATCGCAATCGATGTGCCGGATCGAAGAGCCTCGATCGCGGGCGCGAACGCGGCTATCGCTTTCTCGCTGTCCGCCCGGTCGACGAAGATCGCGCCCATCATCGCGGCCACCTGGCCGATGACCGGCTGCGATGCGATCTCCTTCTTTGCGATTGCCGCAATATCCCGTCGCAACAACTTGACCATGACCACGGTGTCGAGCGCGCTCTGGTGATTGAAGACGAAGACTGCGGGCCGCGCCGACCACGCATGTTCTTCGCCTTCCACGTCGAGCTTCAAATCGATCGCGGCAGCCGACAGCTCACCCCACAGCGTGCTGAACAGGTTGCGGGCCTCGCGCGCCGATCCGTTCATGACGTAGTCCGCGAGTCCGAACACACCCGCCGGGAGCACCGCGCCGAATGCCATGCCCATCCTCGCGACGTCGATCATCGACGGCGAGCCACGGCTGTCGAACCGCGTCGTCCGCCATCCGCGCCGTTTGGCTTCGGCCGCGAGCCGCGTATCGGGATTCAGCGGCCGGGGCCGGCCCACCGCTTCCAGCAGGGGCAGATCTTCGTGTCCGTCGCTGTAGAAGAAGCTCTGCGACAGATCGAGATTCTCCTGAGCCGCGAGGCGGCGCGCAGCGATGGCCTTGCCTTCACCGAAGCACGTCTCGATGACACGGCCCGTGCACACGCCGTCCTTCACTTCGAGCCGCGTGCACATCACATGGTCGATGCCGAGGTCTCTGGCAACCGGCTCCACCTGGTAGGGGGTCGCCGAGGAGACCACGGCGAGTGTATGTCCGCGCCGCCGGTGCGCCGCGACCAGCGCGCGCGACTCCGGGTAGATCCGTTGCGCCACACGCTTGTCGAACACCCGTTGTCCGAACGCCAGGTTTTCCGACTCCGGCCTGCCCGCAAGCTCGGCTGCGGCGCGACGGACGAACTCGGCGAATTCGATTCGCCCCGTGCCATACGCGACGGCAGAACGCACCGCATCGAGCAACTTGTCGAACTCGACATCGCGGGAAAGAGCCCGCTCGAAGAGGACATCCTGCGCGGAAAAGCCCGCAATCAGGGTACGGTCGAGGTCGAACAGCGCCGCAGTGCCGGGGCCCGGGGGCGCAGCTTCGATGTCGTCGAGCAAACGGGCGAGGTTCGTCATGCAGGGACTGTCGCCGACCCGCGTCCCTGAAATCAAGCGTCGGGCGTGCATCGGGCGCGTGCTTTACAGTGGCATGGGATGTGAGTTATTCAACACGGCACGGCGGGGGCCGGGGGTGTTGTAGAGAGGGGGGAGCGATGGAACTGCGAGTATCGGTTCTCGGGGGCGGTTCCTGGGGTACGACGGTTGCGTCTCTACTGGCGCGCAAAAAGTCGCCGACGCTTCTCTGGGCGCGCAACCAGGACACGGTCGACGAGGTCAACGCCGAACACACGAACTGCCGCTACCTGCCCGATGCGCGTCTTTCGCCCCGTCTGGTAGCGACCGGCAATCTCGAAGAAGCGGTGACGCAGGCCGACGTGCTGGTCGTGGGCGTACCCGCGCAGAACTTCCGCGCCACACTGACGAGCATCGTGCCTTTCATTCGGCCTTGGGTTCCGATCATCAGTCTGTCGAAGGGGTTGGAACAAGGCACGCGACTGCGCATGTCGGAGATCATTCTGGAACTCATGCCCGGCCATCCACCCGGCGTGCTCACCGGGCCCAATCTCGCGCGCGAAATCATGGCGGGCAACGCCGCCGCCAGTGTGCTGGCCATGGAAGACGAAACGATCGCCGTGACACTCAAGCCGCTGTTCAACAGCGGGCTGTTCCGCGTGTACACGAACACCGACGTGATCGGCTGCGAGCTCGGCGGCGCGCTGAAGAACGTCATGGCCATTGCGGCCGGCATGGGCGATGGACTCGGGGCAGGCGACAACACGCGGTCCGCCGTCATCACCCGCGGCCTCGCCGAGATCACACGCCTCGGTGTCGCGATGGGTGGACGACCGGAATCCTTCGCGGGTCTCGCGGGCATGGGCGACATGGTGGCAACGTGCACCAGTCCCCAGAGCCGCAATCGCTACGTGGGGGAGCAGCTCGGACGCGGCCGATCCCTCGACGAGATCATTCGCGAAATGCACATGGTCGCGGAAGGCGTGAAGAGTGTCGCCGCCGTCATGGAACTCGCCGCGGCGCACGGGGTGGAGATGCCGATCGCGAAGGAGGTGTATCGCATCGTGCACGAGGGCGGCACCTCGAAGCAGGCGTTCCGCGGCCTGCTCCGCACCGAGTCGGGCTCCGAGGCGGATCCCGGTTGAGCGCGATGAGCGAACTCGGCAGCAGAACGCTGCGCGAGCGTGTGCGGACACTGCTCCCGGCCATCGCCGCGGCAGCGGAAGATGCCGAGCGAAACCGGAAACCGGACGATGATGTGATCGCGGCGCTCGCCGCCACGGGCGTGTTCCGATCCTACGTACCACGACGTTTCGGCGGCTATGAGATCGACATCGGTACGTTCATCGACATCGGCATCGACGTCGGTGCCGTCTGTACTTCCACGGGATGGATCACCACCTTCTACATGGAGCACAACTGGCTCCTCGCCCACTTCGCGCCCGAGGCCCAGCAGCACATCTTCGGCACCCAACCCTACGTGCTGGCGCCTGGCGCCATCAGCCCCAACGGCCGCGCCGTACCCGTCGCAGACGGCTATGAGCTGAACGGCCGCTGGCCTTGGGGTACCGGCATCGTGCATGCGGACTGGGTGATGCTGAACGGCATCGTGCAGCTGACCAACGAGACGTCACAGGCGCGTCTGTTCGTGATGCCGCGTGCGGCCGTAGAGATGCCCGACACCTGGTACGCATCGGGCATGCGCGCCACCGGCAGCCACGACATCGTTGCCGAGCACGTCGTGGTGCCCGCTCATCTCAGTCAGGATCTCGCACCGATGGGCTACGGCGCGAGTCCGGGCGCGCAATGGCATGGCTCGGCGACCTACCGCTATCCCATGATTCCGTTTCTCGCGTTGACTGCGGCGGCACCGCTCGTCGGCGCCGCACGCGCTGCCGCAGCACTCTTCGAAACGCGCCTGAACGATCGCCGCTTGTATGGTGGCGGCAGCCGACTCGCCGAGAAACAGGCTTCGCAGATCCGCATGGCGCATCTGGTGACACGGGCCGACGCCACCGAGGAGCGATTGCGCAGTCTCGGTGAGCGCATCGCCCAGTGGGGCGCATCGGGTGACACTTGTCCGCCGGTGGAACGCGCTCGCCTGCGCCTCGCCATTGCGCACGTGGTCAGCGACGCCGCGGCGATCGTCGCCGACGCGGTTCGCGCCAGCGGCGCAACGGCACAACTCTCCAATCATCCGCTGCAGCGATTCCAGCGTGACATCGTCACCGCCAGCGCACACACGATCTTCGATCTGGACGCGGCGGGCGAGCTGTATGGACGGCTGCGTCTGGGCCTCGAAGCCCGCGGGCTCATTTAGCGCGCAGCGCGGCCTGCGTGTCGTCGAGTGTGCGTCTCGCCTTGTCGACCAGCTCGTCGATCTGCGCGCGCGTGATCACCAGGGGCGGGGAAATGATCAGCGACTCGTTCACGTGCCGCATGACGACACCATTCTTCACGGCCAGATCGCGCGCCAGTTCTCCCGCTCGTCCCTTCGGCTGAAAGCGCGCCTTGGTCGTTTTGTTGGCGACCAGCTCGATGGCACCGACCATGCCGCGGGTTCGCGCCTCGCCCACGATGGGATGGTCCCCCAGCGTCTGCCATTGCTGTGCGAGGTACGGGCCGATGTCGTCGCGTACCCGCTCCACGATCTTTTCGTCGCGCAGGATCTCGATTGCACGGATCGCAACCGCTGCGCAGACGGGATGCCCCGAGTAGGTAAAGCCGTGGTAGAACTCACCGCCTTCGGCGAGTCCGGCCGCGACGCGATCGGACACCATCACGCCGCCGATCGGCAGATAGCCCGAGGACATGCCTTTTGCCATCGGCATCAGATCGGGGCGAAGCCCGTAGTGATCCGAGCCGAACCAGGCGCCGAGCCGACCGAAGCCACAGATCACCTCATCGACCACGAGCAGAATGCCGTACTTGTCGCAGATGCGCTGCACTTCGGGCCAGTACGTCTCCGGTGGAATGATGACGCCACCGGCGCCTTGCACCGGCTCGCCGATGAACGCCGCGACTTTCTCCGGGCCAACCGCCTCGATGCGCCGTTCCAGTTCGCGCGCGCACTCGATGCCGAACTCCGCTTCCGACAGGTTGCCGGTATGTTCGAAATAGTAGGGCTGCGGAATGTGATCGATGCCGGGTATGGGCAACCCACCCTGGCCATGCTGTGCCGCCATGCCACCCAGGCTCGCGGAGCCCACGGTGCTGCCGTGATAGGCATTGATGCGACTGACGATGATGCGCCGCTGGGGTTGACCTTTGATCGTCCAGTAGTGGCGCACCATACGAATGACGGTGTCGTTGGCTTCCGAACCCGAACCCGTGAAGAACGCATGATTGAGGTGCGGCTGCGTGACCTCGGCCAGCAGTTCCGCGAGACGGATGGCCGGTGGGTGCGTGCACTGGAAGAAGCTGTTGTAGAAGGGCAGTTCGCGCATCTGGGCGGTGGCGGCGTCGACGAGCTCCTGGCGGCCGTAGCCGAGGTTCATGCACCAGAGCCCCGACATACCATCGAGGATCTGATGACCATCAGCCTCGTAGATGTACACGCCTTCCGCACGAGTGATGATGCGGCTGCCTTTCGCACTCAGGGACTTGTAGTCGGTGAAGGGATGCAGGTAGTGCGCAGTATCGGCAGCCTGCCACGCCTTGGTCGAGCGGGTTTTCACGCAAGCCTCCTTTGCAGGTTCACACGATCACTCATCACACGTTGAGCAGCAGGAACTCGCGTTCCCAGGGGCTGATCACTTCGAAGTACGCCTCGTACTCGACCTTCTTGATGCCACAGTAGAGCGCGACGAACTCCTTGCCGAGTGTCTGATGCAGCGGCTGGCAGGCCATGAGGAGGTCGAGCGCCTGAAAGAGGTCACGCGCAAGACCCTCTTTCATCTTGTAGGCATTCCCCGCGAGCGGTTCGGTGGGTTTGATGCCTTCGATCATGCCGAGATAACCGCAAGCGAGCGACGCAGCAATTGCGAGATAGGGATTGACGTCGGCGCCGGGGATACGGTTTTCGATGCGCCGGTTCTCCGCATCGGAAGAGGGTACGCGCAGCCCCACCGTGCGATTGTCGTACCCCCACTGCACGTTGATCGGTGCCGCGAGATAGCGTGTGAATCGACGGTAAGAGTTCACATACGGCCCGAAGATGAGCAGCGCTTCCGGCACGTAGCGTTGCAATCCGCCGATGTAGCTCAAGAACAACGCGCTGTCGGAGCCATCGTCGTTGGTGAAGATGTTCTTGCCGGTTTTCACATCCACGATGCTCTGATGGATGTGCAGCGCGCTGCCCGGCTCACCCGCCATCGGCTTGGCCATGAAGGTCGCGTAGTTGCCGTGCTTCAGTGCCGCTTCCCGCACGACCCGTTTGAACAGAAACACCTGATCGGCGAGTTCCAGCGGCGAACCGTGGAAAAAGTTGACTTCCAACTGGCCCGCGCCGTCTTCGTGCGACAGGGAGTCGGCGTCGATTTCCATGATCTCGCAGTAGTCGTAGATGTTCTCGATGATCGGATCGAACTCGTTCACCGCGTCGATGCTGTAGGCACGGCCCGCGGCTTCCCGCCTGCCCGTACGACCGATGGGCGCTTCCAGGGGATAGTCGGGATCTTTGTTCTGTCCCACCAGGTAGAACTCGACCTCGGGTGCAACCACCGGTCGCCAGCCCTTCGCTTCGTACAGGGCAAGTACCTTGCGCAGCACGTGTCTGGGCGATACTTCGAGCCCGGAGCCGTCGCCGCGGAACCCATCGGAAATCACGCACGCCGTGGGTTCCTCGGCCCAGGGCACGACGCGCATGGTGTTGAAGTCGGGTTGCAGTATCAGATCGGGATCGATGTCGTAGGCATCGCCCGCTATTTCGGCGTAGTCGCCAGTGATGCCCTGCAGAAACGTCGATTCCGGAATTCGGAGGTTCTGGCGCAGGAACTTGCTAGCCGGGAGGAACTTACCGCGGGCAACGCCCGCGATGTCGGGGATCAGGACCTCGACTTCATCAATCCGATTCTCTATCAGCCACTTCTCGGCATCACTCGACATATAACCCCGGCGGGTCATCGAACACCGGCGCAGTCTACCGGGCTTTCGTCTTGACCAAAATGGCCGTTAGTCCCGACACTGCTGCGGTGAGCGACCCCATCTCGTATTACGCCGCAACCGCGCATCCCTGGACACCGCAGCCGCCACTGTCGGGCGACATCCGCGCGGACGTCTGCATCATCGGCGGCGGCTACACGGGGCTATCGGCCGCTTTGCACCTGCGCAAGGCCGGTTTCGACGTGGTGCTGCTCGAGTCACAACGAATCGGCTATGGCGCATCCGGTCGCAACGGCGGCCAACTCTATGGCGGCCAACGTCGCGATGTGGACTGGCTGGAGGAAAACCTGGGCAAGGACACCGCGCACGCGTTGTGGCGACTCGGCGACGAAGCCCGACAGCTGGTGAAGGATCTGATCGTCGAACACGCCATCGACTGCGACCTGACACCGGGTATCGCGATCGCCGCGCACCGCGCGCGCTACGTACCGGAGTACCACGAGCTGGTCGACAAACTGACTGTGGAATACGGTGTGGAGGGACTGGAAAAACTCGACCGCAAGCGTCTGCGCGAACTGATCGGCACGGACGTCTACTTCGGCGGCTACATCGACTGGCAGGCCGCACACCTGCATCCGTTGAATCTCGCCGTGGGCATCGCCAAAGCTGCGCTGCATTCCGGTGCCCGCATCTTCGAAGGTACGGCCGCCACCGGGTTCTCCGAAGGATCACGCGTTCGCGTGCGTTGCACTGCCGGCAACGTCGACGCGGATCACCTGCTCATCGCGACCAACGGCTATCTCGGAAACCTGGCGCCGAAGCTCGCCTCCCGCATCATGCCGATCAACAACTT
>JBFKCZ010000006.1:0-18153 GCA_041620035.1 Pseudomonadales bacterium | reverse complement strand
GGTGAAGAACGCGCAGACCATGAGTGCCACGACCGCGAGGCCCGCCGGCATCCAGCCGGCAATGCTCTGGAACAGATCGACGAGACGCGACGAGGTGTTCGCCGCCGCCAGCACGTAGCCCGTGTACGTGAACAGCGGCAACGCCACGAGCATGGGTGTGTCGGCGATGCGGTACAGCTCGATGGCAACGATGGAGAGATCGATCTCCGAGCTGTGGAACCCCAGCATTGCGGCGGCCAGTACCACCGCGAAGAGCGGCGCGCCGATCGCGGCGAATGCCAGCAGCAGCAGGGTGAGTGCCGTGATCATCGAGGGCCCAGCACGGCGCGCAGCGCATACTTCGTTGCGATGACCGCGAAGCCCACGGGCATCACGATCTCACAGACCCAGGCGGGCACGGCCCCGAAGGCGATCAGCCCATCCTCATATTCGAATCGAACGAACTGCGCGGATTGCCAGGCGAAGGTCGCGCATACCGTCGCTGCGAATGCGGCGGTGAAACGACTCAACCAGCCCTGCACGCGCTCGGAGACCAGTCGTCCGATGAGATCGATGCGGATGTGCTCGTCCGACCTGGATGCCACCATCGCGCCGATCACCGTGACCCAGAGCACCGCGATGCGGACGTAGGCATCGCCCCAACCCAGGCCGCCGCCCCACGTGTTCCGCGCGACGATCTGATACACCGCAACCAGCACCAGGGTGCCGAACAACGCAACGAGCATGGCGCCCTCGATGCGCGTCAGCGCGTCGAGCACGCGCTCGATTCTGCTACCGTGTGGCGCGGGCACGGTATGAAGAGAGATGCGCCATCATCTCGTCGTATGCCGTGCGGCTCACCACACCTTGCTCCAGCAATCGCTGCGTCGCATTGTGCGCGTGTTCTCGCCATACCTGAACTTGGCTCGGCGTTGGCGTGATCGCCGCGACACCTTGCCGTCCCAATGCGCCGAGTGCCGCTTCGTGATCCGCACGATTGCCGACATCCACCCGGGTCAGTCCGGTTGAGACCACATCGCGCACCGTCGCCATGTCCTGCGGCGTCAATCCGTTGAAGGCCTTGTTTGCGAACACGAACGTGCCGTAGACGTACATCAGCGGCAAGTCGACCAGGTATTTGAGCTGCGTGTGCCACTGCAGCGCGACTGCACCGACGGGAGGCATCGCCACGGCATTGATGAGTCCGGTCTGCAGCCCCGCCAGCACATCGGCAATCGTCAACGGCACCGGCGCGATGCCAAATGCCTGTGCGGTATGCGCGGTTCCCGGGTCGCCGTCGGGCACCCAGACCTTCTGCCTGCGCGCCCCTTCGACACTCGCATCGTCGACGTTGCTCATCGCGTAAGCGAAGCCGACCTCCGCGATGCCCAGCGCGGTGTAGCCGTGCGCCTTGAGCCCGTCGAGAATGTAGGAGTCCATGTGCTTGCGCACGTAATCGACCTCACCGAGGCTTTCAAACACCATCGGCAGGTTGTAGAGCTGCACGTCCGTGAATGCGCCGGTGAGACTGCCACCGGTCAGCGCCGCACCGTGCAGCTGCCCGAAGCGGATCTTGCGCAGCACGGCCTTGTCGTCGCCCATCACGCCGCCCGGATAGAACTTGAGCACGACGCGGCCGTCGGTTCTCGCCTCGACCAGCTTCCCGGCCGCGCGCATTTCCTTCATCCAGGACGAGCCTTCCGGCGACAGCGTCGCAATCTTCAGGGTCACCGCCCATGCCGGGCTGGCAGCGCAAATGCAGAGCGCAACTGCCCACGCGATCCGTCGTGTATTCAGCATGTGCATGTCTTCTCCTTCAAAAATACTCGTCCGCACTCGCGAGCAGCTCGCGCGCGCGTTCCTGGGCCACGAGGTTGACCAGCGTCAGCCCGGGGGCGCGCGCCTCCGCGGACAACACCTCGCCCAGCAACCGATCGTGCAGCTCACGCTCGAACAGCAATCGGGCGTAACGTTCGGCGTACATGACCTTGACCATCAGATAACGCCCCTTCGACAACTCGATGGCTCGCTCGAAGTGCTCGCGGCCGATCTCCGGTCGGCCGCCCATCGCCGGCGGCAGCAGTGTCTCAAAGACTCCGAGATAGAGCTGTGGGCCACCATGGTCGTGGGATTCGTCGAGTTGCGCGACCCGCGCCATGAGCGCCTTGACACGCGAAAGCTCGGCGATGGCGTCCCAATTGCCGCTGCGCAGCTGAATCCAGCCCGCCCACGAGGATGCCAATGTGTAGGCAACATCGACGTCGCTCGGACGCAGTTTCCCAACCCACGCCGAGAACGCCTTGAACGATTGCGTGCGTGCGCCACACGCCGCCGTGATCTGCGCGCAAGCCGCCTTCTCGGCCAGTGTCAGCGCTTTCTCCGACAGAAGCGCCTGACGCTGCGGTTCCGCGACGAAGGCCCCCACGTAGGCGCTGTTGAGCTCCGCGGCGCTCGCGAGCAGCGAAGCATTGTTCGGATCGCGAACCAGCAAGCCGTCGAGGAGCAGCAGGAATGCCGGCGCCCCATCGCGCACACCTTGCAGATCCTCGCTGTCGAGCACTGCCTGGGAGAGACCATCCGACAAGTCGGACGATACGGAAGAGACGACCGTGGCACAGCCGGAAAGGGCCAGCCAGATCACGAAGACGGGGGCCAGCCGCTCGAGCGCACTCGACCGGACGGTGACGACCATCTTGATGTCCTCGGAAAAGCGAGCCATTAGACGCGGCGAATTCCGCTAAATCAACCGCGTGCCAGGCCGCAGCGCACGGTCGACAGACACCTCATCCACACGTCACGCGGAGCGCGGCCAGCTGTGCTTGTCGAAGGCGAACCGGTTCGCATCCAGCCAGATTCCGTCGCGAAAAGCTTGTGGGGTTGGACCGTACGCATGCGCAAAGAGTTTCGTCACACGGCATCGGCAATCGTCGAGGCCGGTTTCGAGCAACGCTTCGACACGAATTCGATCCTTCGACTGCATCGACATTCCTTCGAGAATGCTGCGCACGTTCAAGAGGCCGCGCTGCTTGTCGAAGCCGTCGACGATGCGGGACAGACACCAGCGCCTGGCACGATTGTCCGGTCCCAGTGCTGGCCGCATCAGATCGAGCTGGTGAAACGTCGCCCGAGCCCAGCGCGACCATTGCACGAACGCCGGCTCGCCCCCGCCTTGGAGCGCCCGCTGGCCGTTGTCGCGCCCGCTCTCGTAGCAGCGCTCGAATCCGTCGAGCACCGCGTTCTCGTCGAGTCCGTCGAGCGGTAGATCCCGCCATTCCGCGGAGTCGGCTTCGAACACGGCCGACAGCCGGTCGGGCGACGGCAGTGCGTAATCACCACGCACGCCGCGCTGCGCGACGGCGGCAGCCACATGCTCCATGGCGACACGCGACTTCTCTTTTCCGGATCGCTGCGCGAGCCGCATCAGCGTGTGCTGCACGCTGGCTTCGTCGGCAGCGGGCGCAAGGCCGCTGGCCAGGGTCGCCAGTCGATCCATGGCGCGTTGATAGACCGCCGCCGGCACGCTGCCTCGCAACAGTTCCCAGCACGCCTCGAGTCGATGAGTCGCGGTGACGAGATTGACGATACCGGCGCTGCTCAGCACGACGCGTCCGGTGCCGAGCACCTGCAGGCACCGGGTGTTTTCCGACAACGCGTGCGCAACGACGAAGTCACTGAATTGCATACGGCCGTACATCTGAACAAACCGCCACGGCATTGACGCAGTCCTATCCTCGAACCATGGTCCGGGCGACCATTGCCACTGTCAAGGCGCCGAGCGCACCGCAAGCCATGATGATGAGCATGGGCCAGGCGGAACCGTTCTGAAGCTCGCCTACCAGCTGACTTGCGCCGGCCGCAGCCATCATTTGTAAGAAACCTGTCAGTGCGGAGGCCGTCCCGGCTCGCAAAGGGAATACGTTCAGTACCGCCGCCTGCGCGTTCGGCAGGCCCATGCCCTGTCCGATCTGCGACGCCATGATCGGCAGAAAGAGATGGAGCGGCGATGCGAAGCCAGTCCAGTTGAAGATCATTGCGACGCCAACGCCGGCAGCGCCGAGGAGCATGCCGTAAACCATCATGTCGAGCGTACCCACCCGCGCGGAGATACGGGTCGCGACGTAGTTCCCGGCAATGAATCCACCGGCTACGAGCATGAAGTAGAGGCCGTACTCCGCAGCGGGACGATTCATCAGTTCGACCATCACATACGGCGCGCCGGCAATGAAGGTGAAGAAGATCATCGACGAGAAGGCAGGATAGAGCATCATCAGGCGGAACCTCGGCGAGCCCAACAATTCCACGAAGCCGCCAAGAATTCCAAAAGCAGGGTCGTGCGACCCGGCCGGCGCCGACTCCTTGACACGTCGCGCCGTCACCACCGCAACGACGACTCCCGCCAGAGCGACGACCGCGAAAATCGACCGCCACGACACCGCGTCGTTCAGCACGCCGCCAATGAACGGTGCGACCATCGGCGCAACCACCATCACCATCGTGAGGCGAGAGATGAGCAGAGCGGCCCCGACGGGCCCGTACAGATCCCGCGCGATCGCCCTCGCAATCACCATGCCGGCTGCGCCGCCGCACGACTGCACGACGCGCGCAGCAATGAGCGTGTTCACATCCGGGGCGAACGTACACAGGAGACTGCCGATCACGAACAGCAGGAGACCGGTCAGCAGCATCGGCCGACGCCCGAATCGATCCGCCAGCGGCCCGTACACGAGCGTCGCGATTGCCGTGGCGAACAGGGACACACTCAAGGTCAGCTGGGCAGTCGATGCATCCACCGAGAAATCCCGCGCGATGGCTGGGAGGGCCGGCAGGAAGATCTGCATGGCGAATGGACCGGTCGCCGTCACGGCGGCAAGGGTCACCACGAACGCGAAGGGCGCGCGTTCCTGCTCGGTTTGGGGCGCTGACATCGGTGCAGAGTAGCGGAGGCTCGGCGGAATCCGCTATACAGACATTGTGCAATCAACCCAAGAAGGCAACATGTCGCAGCCCCTGGTGCTCGTAGAGAAGTCTGAAGGTATCGCAACGGTCACGCTCAATCGGCCGGAATCGCTCAACGCCCTGTCGCGGGCGCTGCGCGGCGAGATCACCCGTACGTTCGATGCATTGGCCCGCGACGAAAGCACGGAGGTCATCGTGCTCACCGGTGCCGGCCGCGCCTTCACCGCCGGTTTGGATCTCAAGGAACTGGGTGGCGAGACGTCGGCCGCAGGCGATCGCAGCGCGGTCAACGACACCGACCTGTCACGCGCGCTCGCGCAATGCGAAGCGCCGATCATCGGCGCCATCAACGGCTTCGCGATCACCGGCGGCTTCGAACTCGCGCTCATGTGCGACATCCTGATCGCATCGACCAGCGCCCGGTTCGCCGACACCCATGCGCGTGTCGGCGTCGTGCCCGGGTGGGGCTTGTCTCAGCGGCTGCCGCGCCTGATCGGCATCAATCGCGCCAAGGAACTGTCGCTGACCGGCAACTTCCTCGACGCCGAAACCGCCTATGCGTGGGGCCTCGTCAATCGGGTCGTCGCGCCCGATGCGCTGATGAGCACCGCCATGGCGCTGGCGCGCGACATCGTCTCGACCGATCGCGTCACGCGCACGAGCATCAAGCGCATCATGGACGCGGGCTGGGCCGTGGGACTCGACGAAGGGTTGGCGATCGAGCAACGCGCGAGCCAGCGTCATTCGCGCACGGAACTGACAGCCGAGAAGGTCGCGGCGCGGCGCCAGGGCATTCAGTCGCGGGGCCGGTCGCAGACGTGATGTTCGCGCCCAAGGAGGGTGTTGCAAAAGTCAGCGTAGCCATTGTGGGAGCGCCCTTGGGCGCGAACAGATGCAAAGAGATCAACAAGTTATTCGCGGGCAAGCCCGCTCCCACAAGCTTCGATAAAGCTTTAACGACACCCTGCAAGGGCGCTCCCACAATGGCTTCGATGACTTTTGCGACGCCCTGCAAGGGTCGCTACCACAGAATTACCTGTTCACGTCGGCGACGATGTCCATCACCTGTCCCAGCGTCTGCAAGCGCTCCTCCGGTGTTGCGCCGGCGGGCGCGACACGCAGGGTGCTGACGCCGCAATCCCGGAACGAGCGGACCCTCGCAGTGACATCCGCCTTCGTGCCCAGCAGATTGGCTTCGATCACCATGGCGTCCGGCACCCTGGCCACCGCTTCGTCACGGCGGCCGGCCACCCACAGCGCCTGCACTTCGCGGGCCGCCTGGTCCCAGCCGCCGCGTTTGTAGGCATCGTTGTAGAAGTTGGTCTTGGGCGAGCCCATCGCGCCCAGAGTGAAAGCCATGGCCGGCTTCAGCGGCGCAACGAGCGCATCCATGTCGTCGCCGAACGCAACCACGCCGCCCACCTGAATGTCGATGTCGGTGAGCTTCCGCCCCGCGCTCTTCGCACCCCGCTCGATGTGGGCGAGATGCGCATCGGCATGCTCCGGCGTGAACGACGTGCCTACCCACCCATCCGCCGCCGCACCCGTGTACTCGAGGGCTTTCGGGCCGAGCGTTGCCAGATAGATCGGTAGCTTCGGGTTCGCCGGCTGTGCCAGACGCAACGCCTTGCCCTGCCCGCCCGGGCGCGGCAGATCGTAGTGCTCGCCGTGAAACTCGATCTTCTCGCCAGCCAGTGCCAGCCGGATGATCGCCACCGCCTCCTTCATGCGTGACAACGGCCCGGCAAAGGGCACGCCATGCAGACCTTCCACCACCTGCGGCCCGCTGTTGCCGAGGCCCAACACGAACCGATCGCCCGTGATCGAGGCCATGGTCAGCGCCGTCATCGCCGTCATGACCGGCGTGCGCGCAGTGATCTGCATGATGCCGGTACCGAGCCGGATGCGGCTCGTGCGCGCCGCGAGGAAGGCCAGCGGCGCAATGGCGTCCTGGCCCCAGGCTTCGGCGGTCCAGACCATGTCGACGCCGAGGCGTTCGGCCTCCACGACATAGTCGGTCTGCTCGTCGAAATCCCGCTTGCGTCCCGACGCCGCGCCACCCACACCAATGCTGACTTTCATGCCCGCTCACTTTTTGCCGTCAAAGGCACGAGGCTAGCCGACTCCCCTGATTGAGTCAGCCCCCGAAACGGGTATATATGAGGCATGTCTTCGGCAAGGCAGAGGAACCATGCAACTCGCATTGTTCGCCGGCCACGTGAAGGAAGGCGAACTGACCATCGTTGAACCCTCCGGTGAGGCCCACCGGTTCGGGCGCGGCACGCCCAGCGTCGCCTGGGAGTTCCATGATCCAGACGCGCTGCCACGCATCCTGCGCAATCCCGATGTCGCGCTCGGTGAAACCTACGTGGCCGGCGCCTGGGACGCCCGCGAGGGCACCCTCGCCGAGCTGCTGAGCGTGCTGCGCCGCAACCTCAAGATCGCGTTAAAGGCATCGCCACTGCCCGGGCTTCAGCGCCTGATCACCTCCTGGAACGGCGCGCGCGCCAGCGTCGCCAACGTTTCGCGCCACTACGACCTCGACGAGTCGATGTTCCGCGCCTTCCTCGATACCGACATGCACTATTCCTGCGCCTACTTTCGATCTCCGGACATGACGCTGGAAGCGGCGCAACGCGCCAAGTGCGCGCACATCGCAACGAAACTGGCGCTGCGGCCGGGCCTCGAGGTGCTCGACATCGGTTCCGGCTGGGGCAGCCTCGGACTCTACCTCGCCGGCGAGCATGCCGTTTCGGTGACCGGTATCACCCTGTCGAAGGCACAGCACACAGTCGCCGTCGCCGAAGCGAACCGGCGCGGGCTGTCCAACGCAGCGCGATTCGCGCTGTGCGACTACCGGGATCACGAGGGCCACTACGATCGAATCGTCAGCGTCGGTATGTTCGAGCACGTGGGACGGCGCTACATGGGAACGTTCTTCCGGCGCATGGCCAGACTACTGGCAGACGATGGCGTGGCGCTGCTGCACACGATCGCCTCTACCGGGCCCCCGAGCCCCCTCAACCCGTGGATGCGCGAACACATCTTCCCGGGCGGCTACATCCCGTCGATGTCCGACACGGCGGCAGCCATCGAGCGCGCCGGCTTGATCGTCACCGACGTCGAAGTGTGGCGCGATCACTACGCGTTCACGCTCGCCGAGTGGAATCGCCGCTTCCAGGCGAATCGCGCACAGATCGCGGCCAAGCGCGGCGAAGCGTTCTGCCGCATGTGGGAGTTCTACCTGGCGGCCAGTCAGGCTGCCTTCGAATGCCGCGACATCGTCGTCCACCAATGGCAGCTCGCGCACCACCAGGTCGACCTGCCGCTGACGCGCGACTACCTCTACGACGATCAGTCGCGTCTCCCGAACTGAGCGCGATGCGCCGCGGCGGCCCCGAGCAGGCCCAGATCGGCGCTCACGACCGCCAGGGTGGCCATCGGCCGCACATACTCGGTCATGGGTCCACGTGACTCGAAGCGGCGCCGGAACTGACTGCTCGTGAGCATCGGCAGCAGCGCGGGCACCATGCCGCCGCACAGATAGACCCCACCTTCGGCGCACACAGTGATCGCGAGATTACCAGCCGCACCACCGAGCAGATTGCAGAACAGCTCCACAGTCTGATGGCAGACGGGGTCGGTCGCGTCCGCCGCGAGCCGCGTAATGTCGGGGGCGCTGTATTCCTCGGCCGCGCAACCCCACACGGCGCACACGGCGCGGTATAGATTCACGAGTCCCGGGCCCGACAGCACCGACTCCCAGCTGACGAACGGCAACGCCGCACCGAGATGCTGATAGACCTCCTGCTCGAGCGGATTGGTGGCGGCGAGATCGCCATGCCCGCCCTCGGAAGGCAACGCCCGATAGCCCCCTGCCTCCGCGACGAGAATGCCCATGCCGAGGCCGGTGCCGGGACCGATGACCGCCTTCGTGCCGGCTCGCGGCTGTCCATCACCGATGGCGACCAGCGCGGCGGCCGGCAGCATCGGCACGCCGAGCGCCGCGGCGATGAAGTCGTTGACGACTGCAACTTCGGTACACGGCAGTTCGAGGGCATCGGCATCGAAGGTGAGCGCGCCGTTGGTGAGCCGTCCCACGCCGCCCGACACAGGACCGGCAATGGCAATGCATGCGCCCCGGATCGGGGTGTGCGCACGATCCAGATAATCGTCGATCCAAAGTTGCGCAGACGTGATGCTGCGCGTCGCGCTCACTTCGCTGCGCACGAGCCGGAAGTCGGCACCGACGAGGCCGATGCGCGCATGGGTGCCACCGACGTCGGCGACCAGGAGCACGCTCACCGGGGCAGTACCCGTTGTTCCTGCAACGCGCGAAGCCGCGCACGGAACATGGTTTCGCTGTCGATGCATTCCGGGAATCCGAACTGGCGGATCTTCACCGTGCTGAGCACCGTGTCGCTCGGCACGTGGCCATAGCCGAAGACGGCGTCGGCGAACTGCCAGCTCGACCCGACCAGTTCGTTCATCGGTGGCGCCAGCAGGCGATGTTTGTGCACCACCCGATCCCAGACGTCGGCTCGGGTCGGCATGGCCGCTGCGAGACTCATCGGTCGCGGATCACCGACCCGCATTGCGAACACGTCCGCCAACGACTCGATCATGGTGCGCCACGTGAGCACGTCGCCGTTGGTGACGTTGAACGTCTCCCCGCCACACGCCGGGGTCGTCGCTGCCCAGTGGATGGCACGGCCGAGCAGATCCGCGTCGGTGACTTCGGTGACGTAGTCGGGGCCGCCGGGAAAGCAAAGTGCTTCACCCAGCTCCCGCAACACCGCGGCGTAAACACCGACCGCAATGACGAGATTCATGGGGCTGCCAATCGCGTGTCCGCAAACCACCTGCGGCCGAAAGATGTTGTAGGTCCATGCGCGTTCGCGGGCTTGCTCGCGCAGGTGATCCTCCTGACACCAGTAGAAGTTCGCACCTGGCGGGCGCGGATCGGACTCGCGGCCTGGAATTCGCATGGGGCGCAGATGGGCACCATAGGCTTTGGTGCCCTGCAAGAGGCTGACGTGCCCAAGCGACGGCCGATCGGCCAACGGGTCCAGCGCATGTTCGAAGAACGCGCGGTTGACGGCGATCTGGTGCTCGTCGCGCCAACCCGCGACGAGCTGTTCACGTTCGTAGAGCGCCGCGAACACCACATGGCTGACATCGTCGAAGTCGGGCGCGCCCAACACCTTGCGACAGGCAGCACCGTCGGCGAGGTCGAGTGCCACGTGTGGCCCCCTGCGCGAAACGCCAGTACAGCGAAAGCCGGCGGCTTCGAACGCCCGCATTGCCGCCGCGCCGACCAGACCGGTGGCGCCGAAGACCACACAATGACCGCTACCCATGGTTCGGATGTTAACCGCCGGATCGGCAGCGCGGTGGGGCGTGGTGTCGGTACACTGCATCTTTTTCCACCGGGAGCAGTGCATGACGATCGGCGCAGGCGTGGGGATCGCCAATTTCGCATTCGACGACGCCAAGGGCTTCTGGCGCTGGGTTCAGCTCTGCGACGAGGGCGGCGTGGATTCGATCTGGCAGTCCGATCGCATCATCGGTACCGACGCGAGCCTCGAATGCATGAGCGTCATGGCGGCGCTCGCGGGCGCCACCAAGCGGATCAAGTTCGGCATGAACGTCGCGAGCCTCGGCTTGCGCGATCCGGTGATCACGGCAAAAGCCTGCGCCACCATCGACGTGCTCAGCAGCGGCCGTCTGCTGCCCGCCTTCGGCATCGGCAGCGCCAGGAGTCGCGACTACACCGCAACCGGCACGCCGACCCAGGGACGCGGCAAGCGGATGGACGAAGGACTCGAGATCCTGGTGCGCTTGTGGCGTGAGGAGCACGTGTCGTTCAAAGGCACGTTCTATACCCTCGACGACGCCACCATCGCACCCCGTCCCGTGCAGTCGCCACTGCCGTTGTGGATCGGTGGATCGGCCGCCGCCGCGGTCGAACGCACCGCGCGCTGGGGCACGGGCTGGCAGGCGGGCATCGAAACGGCGGACGAGGTCGCGCCGGTCATTGCGGCGATCAAGGCGAGGAGCGCAGCCCTCGATCGTCCCATCGACGTCGATCACTACGGCGCGGGCTTCGGCTTCCGGTTCGGCACCCGCGACGAACCGATCGTCAGCCGCTATCTCGGAGGGCTCGCCAAACTGCTCGGTAAACCGGCGGATGCGTTCGTGGCCATCGGCGGCGCCGACGAAATACTGGCGCGGATCGACGAGTTCCACCGGGTCGGCGTACACAAGTTCGTGCTGCGGCCCATCGCGTTCGGCACCGAGGACATGCTGGCCCAGACCCGCCAGCTCATCGACGCCGCACTACCGAGGATCGCCGCGCTGAACCGGTAGCGCACAGCCCGAAGTTGGATCGCAGTTCCCGGTCAGTGGCTGACCATCCGCGGCAGTGCCCGCGCCTGCTTGACCCAATCGGCGACCCTGCCTTCGGACGGCAGCGCGCGCACCAGACGTCGTTGCGCATTGATCTGCCGCATCCGTTCATTCAGGTTGGTCACGCTGCGCTGTGCCAGCTCCGGGACGCTGTCCACGCCGGCGGCCTCCAGGAGTTCGGAGTACTCGCCCCCGACTCCGCGAATCCGCATCAGATCGGCATGATTGACGAAGCGCAGTACGCGCCCGGAATCGATGCCGGCAGCCTCCGCAATGGCCCTGCGTCCGGCAGCCGAGCAGCCCTTTCGGAGCAGTTGCTGCACCGAACCTACGCCAGCGCGCTTCAGCTTCGATGCCAGGCTGGGGCCTATTCCTTCGATGTCTTTGAGTGCGGTCATTATTGTCGTCTCCTGTCCGTTGCGCGGCACATCCTATCGGTTGAACCGCGCGAGACCGACCCGCAGCGACCACGTTTTACGCTCATTTTTCAAGTTGCGGCCCGCGCGGCAACTCGAGGGAAAACTGAGCGCCACGGCCAAGCTCGCTGGTGACTCGCACCGTGCCGCCGTGGCGCTCGACGACCGTCTTGACGAAGCGAAGTCCGAGACCGGCACCACGAGTCGCACTTTCGCTGCCTCGTTCGGCCCGGAAGAACGGATCGAACACGCGCGACAGATCTTCCGAGGCGATGCCGCGGCCTTCGTCGATGACGTCGCATCGATAGCGGCCATCCAGGACCGACAGGACGACGCGCACTTTCGATCGGGGTGGCGAGAACTTGATCGCGTTGGTGAGCAGGTTGACGAACGCACGCTCCAGCAGCTCCCCGTTGCCGGTGATCCAAAGACCCTCCGTGGCTGCGAAAGTCTCCACCAGCTCCACGTCGATCTCCTTGTCGTCCGCTTGCTCGTACACCTGATCGATGGCGTTCTGCACGACTGCCGCCAGGTCGAGCTCGTAACGCTCGAATGGCTCCTGGCTCTCGATCCGTGACAACTGGACGAACTGATCGGACGTGCTGAGGCTGCGCTTTGCGTAACCTTCCAGCCGTTTCAGCAGGTCCGTGTCCGCCTTTCCGGCGGCACCTCGCACCAGCGCGAGAATCGAAACGATGGGCGAACGCAAGTCGTGCGAGAGAAAGGCGAGCGCCTCGCTCCGCTGACGGCGCGCTTCGTAGACCTCGCCGATATCGGCGACGCTCACCATGAAAGCGTCGGGCACCGCGACATCGGATCCCGCGTCGTGCGGAATCGGCAAGCGCGCACACGTGACGAGAGCCGGACCGAAACCGGGCAGCGGCGCCTCGTAGGTGATCGTGCGCCCGTCGACCAGCGCGTCGCGGACGATCTCCGGCCAGCTGCGACCAAGCACGGTGGGAATCTGTCCGAGCACTTCGAGCGCGCTCTCGCGCATGAGATCGTCGCGCTTTTTGCCGATGAGCGCCGCGAACGCGGAGTTGACCTCGAGCACGCTACCGCCGCCGTCGATGACGCAGATACCGTTGCGCATCCCCTCGACGGTCTGCTGGCCCAGCCTTCGGGCCGCCCGAACTTCGCCCGCCATGGCATCGAGCACCTCGAGTTGCGCTGCGAGCCGCTCGATGGGTGCGCGCGACGGCATATCGTCCGGGCGAGCGAAGCGGGCGCACGCGCCTTCGACGATCGCCCTTTCGGCCGCGGTGAATGGCCGCTCCGGACGCGTGAAACGCACACGCCGATCGCCGAGGAGACATTCGACGCCGGCCGGCGTGTCGGCGGTGAGGCAGTCGTCCGCGGCGGCATCGAGCGGTTCGATCTCGCACTCGAGCAGCACTGCGAGGAACGCGAGCGTCGCGTCCGCGTCGGGTTTGACCGGACCCATCGCGAGGCGCGCGCGTTCCGAGACGACCCGCTCGACCTCCGCTGCGACATAGCGCCATGCGTGCGCAAGACGGCGCCAGCTCCACAGCGGATAGGCCAACAGCGCGGCCAGCGTGGCCGACCAGGCCGGGAGAACCTGATGCCCGATCGCGAACACGGCCGCCGCGGTTGCCAGCGGTAGCGACGCGCAGGCGAGCGTCGCGCCGATCATCGTGTTGGGGCGCGCGCGCGGCAGCCAAAGCGCAGCAAGCGACGCCGTGACGACGACGAGCAGCAACCCCATCCAGTCCGCTGCAGCAAGCCGCGTGGTGCCGGTCAGGAATGCGTTCAAGAGGTTCGCGTTGAACTCGACACCGGGCATCGGTCGCGATGCTCCCGAAACCGGGGTGGTGACCCAGTCGGCGACACCGGTGGCCGTGACGCCGAGCAGCACGGTTTTGCCACTCAGCAGGCTCCCGACCTCGGCGTGGTCCATGAGTTCGAGCGCGGAAACCTGTTGGATGCTGCCCGGTGCGCCGACGAACGAGAGGTAGACGAAGGCGCAGCGCACGTTCTGAAAGGACACGCCGACGCTCACGCAGTCGACACTGCGCACCGGCAGCCGGCCGCCGTGTCGGGTCACTGTCGCCGCGACCAGATGCGGCCAGACCGCGTCGTCGATGCCCTGATAGAAGTAGACACCACGGACGATGCCGTCCTGCTCGATCTCGGTGTGCACGTGGCCGATGTGGTCGACGACGCCGGCAATCGCGGGCAGTGGCAGAAGCTCGAGCAGCTGGCCGCCCTCGTGCATCGAATCGATCACCAGCGGGACCGACACGTGACTCGCGTCCGCGAGCGCGGCGACCAGCTGCGCATCCGCTGCGGGATCGCTCGGCTCGGTATACACGATGTCGACGAGCAACTCGGCCGGAGCGTTCGAGCGGATGCGTTCGATCAGCTGTGCCTGTACATCCCGCGGCCAGGGCCAGCGGCCGTACCGTGCGAGGCTTTGCTGATCGATGCCGACGATCACGACCGAGTCGTCGAGCGGTGCGGCGAAGACCTGAGTGAGGCGGTCGAACAGCCAGCGATCGAGTGTGGAGAACCAGCCGAAGCTGTGACTGAGCAAACCGAATGCGAGCACTACGCCATAGAGCACGGCGATCTCGCCGAGATAGCCGGGTGTGGCGGTGCGCACCCGCCGCACGCCGCGGTCAGAGCGCAATGACCAACGCCACCAGGCCACCGACGATCCACCAGTTCGCACGACGCAGGATCTGGTGCTTCGTCGGCTCCGTGAATTCACCTTCAATATCACCCGCGATCGATTGAACGCGCACGTGGTACGCGCCCGGGGTGGCGGGCACCTCGATCGAGCGTTCAGCGACCACCTCGTCGAACGTCACGGAAGCGAACCGTGGATCACCCGCCACTTGCACACGGTATGCGGAGGCATCGGGGACGATCTCCCAACTGATTTGCAGGCGCCGCTGGCCCGCACTGACCGCGACGGCGGCGGGCGCGAGCGGCGCAATCGCGAGCGGCATCGCCTCACTCGCGACCGCGGCCTCTGCACGTGCGACGCGCCAGTAATAGCGCCCCGCCCGTGGACGGGCAATCGCGACTTCCGTGGTCGTGGCGTCGTACGTGTCGAACTCGGCGAATTCGGTGTTCGGCGAAACCTCGATGCGGTAGGGCCCCGCGCCCGCGTCGTCCGCGAAGCGCAACGTGATCGAGCGACCGCGCAGCGACGGCGCGGCCGGAGCCGGAACCGGCGGGGCGGTTACGAGGCGAATACGAGCGAAGCCCTCCATGCCCTCGAGCCCGCTCTGCGCGACCGCTCGCACGCCGAAGGCGTAGTCGCCCGGCGCAAGTCCGGTGGGCACCAACTCCGTACCCGACGCCTGCCACTGCGCCAGCGGACGGGTGCGATCGCCCCGCACGTAAGCCTGAACCAAGTAGCTGCGCGCATCCGTTGTAGCCCGCCACCGCAATGGCTCGCCGATCGCCTTCGGCGTTGCGGCGTCGATGACCGGCGCGGCCAGGAGCGCCTCGGGCACCAGTGCGCCTGGCGTTGCCCGCGCCACCACGCCGAAGCCCGCATCGATGGCTGCCGACGGTTGGCCGGGCACCTGCACCGCCACCGACCCCTCGACGGTCTCGTTGTACAGCGCGCCCGTCGAGCGAACCCGGAATCTCGTCCCGCGCACCGCCGCGACACCGAGCGGTGTGTCGATCCGGTAACCGCTCGCCTCGCCGCTCGCCGGTCGTATCTGCGACTCGCTGCGGCCGCGTTCGAGCCGCACCCGCGTGTCGACCATCCCGGTGTCACCGAAAGCGGCGAGCAAGTCGAACACGACTTCCGAGTCGGGACCCAGCGTCAGTTCCGACTGGTCGGCGAAGGCGATGGTGGCGTAGCCGTCGGACCCGGTGCGGAGGGCCTGACCGATGACGATGATCGTGGCGTCCGTTGCCGGCCGAGTCGAGCCGTCGGGCCGGATCTCGACGACCTCCCCCTGAGCAAACGCGACGCGAGCGGTCGCCGGCTGCTTCACCAGCCAGCCGACCGGAATGCGAATACGCTCGCCCGGCGTCAGGTCGTGTGGTGTCGCGAGCTGATTGTGCGCAGCGATCCGCGCCCAGTACCGTGACGAGCCACAGTACTTCGCCGCCAGATTCCAGAGGTTGTCGGCCGGGCGCACCGTATACGTCCAGTCGACGGCGGCCGCAGGTTCGCCAAGCAGCAGGCAACCTGCGGCAACCAGGGCAAGCATGTGGCGCACTCAGACTTCCTCGAGCCGGTAGCCGTGCTGATAAATCGTCTTGATGCGGTAGCCGTTCTCGGGCGCGATCGCGAGGCGCTTGCGGATCCGGCTGACGTGCACGTCCACCGTGCGTGTGTTCACACCCGATACGCCCCACACGTCGCGCAGCAGTTGTTCGCGCGACAACAGCCGGCCGACATTGCGGAACATGTACGCGGCGAGTTCGAAGTCCTTTGCGGTCACCTGCAATGGTTGTCCGTCCCGGGTGACGGTTTTGCTCGACAAATCGAAGCGGTACGCACCGGCGGAGAAGTCGAGTTCCGCCTGGCCGAAACGACGTGACAGCGCAGCGACCCGCGCCAGGAACTCCTCACGGGAAATCTGCTTGACCATGTAGTCGTCCGCGCCGTCGTTCAGCGCCTGGACGATGTCGGACTCGGCATCGCGCTGCGTGACGAACATCGTCGGCACATGCCAATCGCAACTGCTGCGCACGAGACGCAGAACTTCGAGGCCGGTCGTATCGGGCAACTCCCAATCGATGATCAGCATGTCGAGGTCACCTTCGCGAACCCGCCCGACGAAGTCGGCACCCCGGCTGAAATGCTCACAACGGTGGCCGCCATCGGTCAGCCACCCGAGCACCATCTCTGCCTGCGCGGGATCGTCTTCAAGTAGCGCGACGTTCACAGTGATTGATCCCCCAGTATCTCCGACCCTGGTTCGAGTCCCAAGCTCCACGACGTTAGATGCTGCTCGGCGTGGTGTCCGAGTTCCGCATGGCCTTTTACCGCGATTTTGCGTTCGCCGCACGTATTCCGGCCTGTTTGTCAATTCACTGTAAAAGCCCGGCTTGTCGTGTTCCAGGTCGCATTCGTCTTGGATACCGTGCGCGGCAGTCGAGGAGCACGCGATCGAACGTCAAGTGAGACGCCGCTACCTCGAATTATTCGAAACGAATCGGGAGAGACTACATGTACCGACAACTCATCACAGCCGCGTCATTCGCAGCGCTCGCAATCACGAGCGGATGCGCCAGTGTCGACGCCGCAAGCGCGCGGGAGAGCACCGCGCAAACCGAAACGCTCGGCGAGACCCTTGCTCAGCGCAACGCGCGCATCAATTCGCTCGAACGCGAACTCGCGAGCCGCGACGCCAAGATCGCGTCGCTCGAGCGGCAGCCGCCGCAGGCAACGAGCCGCAACACCTCTGCGGACCTGTTTCCGCCCAACGCGAAGCCGGGTCAGTGCTACGCGCGGGTGCTCACACCCGAGAAGTACCGCACATGGGAGGAGCGTGTTCTGGTCAAAGAAGCATCCGAGAAAGTACAGGTCGTGCCGGCTCGCTTCGAGAACGCAACCGAGCGCGTGATGGTCAAGGAAGCGACCAAGAAGCTCGAAGTCGTTCCAGCCACCTACGAAACGGTCAAAGAGCGCTTGCTGGTCACCCCGGCCTCGAAGCAGATCGTCGAGGTGCCTGCGACCTACCGCACGGTGACCGAGCAGGTGCTGGACAAGCCCGCCTACACGGTATGGAAGAAAGGCCCCGCGTCGCAATTCGGCTCACAGGCGGTTTCCGAGAAGGTAAGCGGTACCGGCGAGGTGATGTGCCTGGTCGAAGTCCCGGCAGCCTACAAGACCATCACGAAGACCGTGGTCGACAAGCCGGCCCACACGCGTGAAGTCGAGATTCCCGCGGTCTACAAGACGGTCGAGAAGCGCGTCGTGAAGACCCCGGCGCAGACCCGCGAGATCGTCATCCCCGCCGAGTACGCCACGGTCGAAGTGAAGAAGCTGGTCGAGCCCGCGAAGGAGCGTCGCATCGCGATTCCCGAGGAGCATCGCACTGTCACCCGCACCGAAAAGGTCGCGGATGCGCGACTCGATTGGCAGGAGGTTCTCTGCAAGGTCAACTCGACGCCAGCCAACGTGCGCGCCCTGCAGGCCGCACTCGAGCAACGCGGCTACGACGTCGGCGGTATCGACGGGGTACTCGGCACCAAGACGATTGCTGCGGTCAACAACTTCGCGACCAAGAACAACATTCCCTACGGCGACAACTACGTGCCGATGGACGTGATCAAGTCGCTCGATCTTCGGATCTGATCACCGACCACTCGCACGACTCACTCGAGCCCGGCAATGTCCGGGCTCTTTTTTTTCCTTCTAGAGCTTCGCTACCTGCTGCGCCTGCGCCACGTAGCC
>JBFKCZ010000005.1:0-18446 GCA_041620035.1 Pseudomonadales bacterium | reverse complement strand
GCAAAGGCGCTCGAGGAGATGGGCTACAGCGGCATTCTGTCCGCCGAGACGTCTCACGATCCGTTCTTCCCGCTGGCAGTCGCTGCATTGCACACGGAACGTGTGGAACTGATGACGTCGATCGCCGTGGCGTTTGCGCGCTCGCCGATGATCCTGGCCAACATCGGTCACGATCTGAACGCGGCATCCAAGGGCCGTTTCATCCTCGGTCTCGGGTCGCAGATCAAACCGCACATCGCCAAGCGTTTTTCGATGCCATGGTCGTCACCGGCGGCGCGAATGCGGGAGTTCATTCTCGCGATGCGCGCGATCTGGGCGAACTGGAACGACAAAAAGCCCCTGGAATTCACCGGCAAGTTCTATACGCACACATTGATGACGCCGTTCTTCACCCCGACCAACACCGAGTACGGCCCGCCGAAGGTCTTTCTCGCGGCCGTGGGGCCAATGATGACGGAAGTCGCGGGCGAGGTGGCCGATGGTGTGATCATTCACGCTTTCACCACGGAGAAGTATCTGCGCGAGACGACGCTGCCAGCTCTCGAGCGCGGCTTTGCGCGGGCCGGCAAGAAGCGATCCGACTTCGAGATCAGCTATCCCGTGTTCGTGGTGACCGGCAAGGATACGCAGGAAATCGAAGCGGCCAGGACCGCCACACGCCGGCAGATCGCGTTTTACGGTTCCACGCCGGCGTACCGGCCCGTGTTGGAGTCGATCGGCGTCGGTGACCTGCAGACCGATCTGAACAGCATGTCCAAGCAGGGCCGGTGGGAGGAGATGGGTACCCTCATCAACGACGAGATCCTGGATGCGTTCGCCGTCGTCGGCGACCCGGCCAGCATTGCGGGGCAGATCAAGTCGCGCTACGGCGATCTGATCGATCGAACATCGGCCGCGTACGCCAGCATGGCGACGGCCGATCGCGTGAAGATCATCAAAGAATTGACGGCTGCGTGAAGGGGGATAGGTTCTCATGAAAGTAGACGCTGGACTCACGCATCAGTTGGACAAGGCCGCCGCATCGGCACGCGACATCGAATCCATGGGGTTCGATGGTTTGCAGACCTCCGAGATGAACCACGACCCGTTCTTCCCGCTGGTACTGGCCGCGGAGCACACGCAGCGAGTGGATCTCATCACCTCGATTGCGGTCGGCTTCGCGCGCAGTCCGATGGTGCTCGCGAATATCGGTCATGATCTCAACGCTTACTCGAAGGGCCGTTTGACCATAGGGCTGGGATCGCAGATCAAGCCGCACATCACGAAACGCTTCTCCATGCCGTGGGGCGCGCCCGCCGAGAAGATGCGCGAACTCGTCCTGGCCATGCGCGCGATCTGGGCGAGCTGGTACGACGGCAAGAAACTCGAGTTCGTCGGCCGCCATTACACGCACACGCTGATGACGCCGGCATTCACGCCCGAGAACCGCGAGTACGGCGCACCGAAGGTGATCCTCGCCGCGGTCGGACCACGCATGACGGAAGTCGCGGGCGAAGTGGCGGATGGCATGATCATCCATCCGTTTTCGAACGTGCCGTTCATCGAAAAGGTCACGCTGCCTGCCATCGAGCGCGGACTTGCGAAGGCGGGTAAACGCCGGGAGGACTTCGAGATCTCCTACTCGAACTTCGTGGTGTCCGGGCGCAACGAGAAGGAGTTCCACGAGGCCAAACGCGCGGCCAAGGAGCGCATCGCTTTCTACGGATCGACTCCCGCCTACAAGGAAGTGCTCGACGTGCTTGGCGCCGGGGATCTGCAGGGCGAACTCAATGCGATGTCGAAGCAGGGGCGCTGGAAGGAGATGGGTGGCGTGATCGGCGACGACCTCCTTGACGCCTTCGCGGTGGTCGGCGAACCGAAAGACATCGTGCCCGAGATGAAGCGGCGCTACGGCGCATTCACCGATCGTACGTCGGCGTCCTTCGGCTTCGTCGACGATGCGGAGCGACGCAAGATGGTGGCCGCCCTGAAGGCGGCGTGACATGAGCGCCACCGAACTCGAAGCGGCGGCGGTTGGTCTGCCGGAGTTCGTCGTTCCGGCGAGCGCTTCCGCCCGCATCGCGCAGGCCTTCGATCTGACCAGTCACGCCATGGCGCGCCAGGCGCTGTCCTTCGGCCTCAACACGAGTGGGACGGACTTCAACGTCTACGTGCTGGGGCCCGATCGCGCCGGACGCATGACGGCGACGAGGGAGTTCATCGAGGGGTGGGCGGCGCGCCGTCCAGCCTCCGACGACTGGGTCTATGTGTTCGATTTCGATGCACCCTCGACACCACGACCGATCCGGCTGCCGCGTGGGCGGGGCCGTCAGCTGCAGCGCAGCGTCGAACAGGTGCTGCCTGCGCTTGCTCGCGAACTGGCGAGCGCCTTCGGCAGCGAAGGCTATCAGCGCCAGGTTCAAACGCTGCGCAGTCGCGGTGAGTCGGAGCTGCAGGCGCGCATGCAGGCGCTGGAAGAAGGTGCGCGTGAAGTCGGATTGACCATCGTGCATTCACCGCAAGGCTCGATGATTGCGGCGGTTGGCGACGACGGCAATCCCGCGCCGCTCAGCAGCATTGCACCCGAGCGTCGTCGCGAGCTGGAGGAGCACGGAAGAAAGCTCTCCGAGCGGATGGCCGAAATCAACCGCGACGCTGCGCGATTTCAGCGGCAGCTATTCGAATCGGTGAAAGCCCTGAACGGCGAGGTGGCCGCCCGGGCAATCGATGGGCTGATGTCCGTCCTGCACGACGACTTCAAACAGATCGATGCAGTCAGCGATTGGCTGCAGCGACTCCACGCCGACGTCGTGGAACACCACGAGATGTTCCTGACTGGCGAATCCGGGGTGGTCGAAGCCAGCAGCGAGCGCGCGTCACGCCGCTACGGCGTCAATCTCCTGGTGGACCGCAGTCGCGAAACCCATCCGGCCGTGGTCTGCGAACACAACCCCACCTACGAGAACCTGTTCGGCTTCATCGAGTACCGGCAGTTGCAGGGCGGCGGGCTCGATACCGACGTGACGTTGATTCGCGCGGGCGCGCTGCATCGCGCCAACGGCGGTGTGCTGATCCTGCGGGCGGAGGCGCTGGTCGCGCAGCCGTTTCTGTGGGCCTTCTTGAAGGGTGCGTTGCGCGATCGGGAGATTCGCATCGAAGAGTTCTACCGCGCGGGATCGCCGCCGCTCGCGGGGGCGCCGAAACCGGTGCCCGTCCCGCTCGATCTCAATGTCGTCATCGTCGGTGCACCGCAGTGGTACTACGCGTTCTTTGCGCAGGACCCGGAGTTCCAGCTCTATTTCAAGGTGAAGGCGGAGATCGAGCCGAGCGCCGATGCCACGCCTGAGAACGTCGCCTGCTACGCCGACCTCATTCGCAGTGTCGCCGACGACCATGGCATCTCAACCGATGCAGGCGCCATCTCGGCGCTGCTTGGCATGGCATCTCGGTGGGCGGAGCATCGCAAGCGCCTGTCTTCGCGGTTCGAGCTCGTCGCCGATGTCCTCATCGAAGCGTCGAAGATCGCACCGGGCGCCACGATCACCGTCGATCAGGTTCGCAACGCCGTGGAGGCGCGCCGTCGGCGCAACGGGCAGGTCGAGACCCGCGTGCAGCGCGCGATCGAGGATGGCGTCATCCTCATCGAAACCCAGGGCGAGGAGATCGGCCAGATCAACGGTCTCACCGTCCAGCACCTTGGCGACCATGCGTTCGGCAGTCCTGCCCGGATCACGGCCCGCGCCTCCGTCGGGCGACGCGGCGTCATCAACATCGAACGGCTCGTGGCCATGAGCGGCCCGATCCAGCAGAAGGGCTCCATGGTGCTGCAGGGCATCCTGATGCGGCGCTTTGCCCACGGCTTTCCTCTGTCGTTCGACTGCAGCGTCACCTTCGAGCAGATGTATGGCGGTGTGGAGGGCGACAGCGCGTCGATGGCCGAGTTCATCGCCATCATCTCCGAGCTGGCGGAGGTGCCCATTCGCCAGGACCTCGCGATCACAGGCTCCATCAACCAGTTGGGTGATGCCCAGGTCATCGGCGGGGTGCACCACAAGGTGGAGGGGTTCTATGCGGCGTGCCTGTCGACGGGTGGCCTGACCGGTACCCAGGGCGTGGTGCTGCCCGCGGCGAACGCCGTCAATCTGGTGCTGCGCGACGAAGTCCGCGACGCCGTCGCAGAGGGCCGCTTTCACCTGTACACGGTCAGTCGGGTCGAAGAAGCGATCGAACTGTTCACGGGCATGACCGTGGGCGAGGTCGATGGGGCCAACGGATACCCGGAGGGGACGGTATATGGCCGGGTGATGGCCACGCTGGAGCGGTTCGATCGCACCCTCGCGGAGCGGGGTATCTGAAGGGCAGATTTATTGCGCACTGCACAATGAACGCGATGATCGATATAGAACGAATGAGCATAAGCATATTATCGATTCGACGACACGGGTGAGCTCGCGCTAGAAAATATGGGGACTCTGGAGTTAGTACTGGTTAACTTTTGGTATTCAGATTACATGCAGGGCACAGCCGAAGCCGAAACTCAACCCTAGCATCGGGGTTTAAGAGTGTGACGCAGCGCATATAGAATGCGCGCACATGAGGGTTCGTGCATGGTCATGAAGGTTCTGAAAGCCCGGTTATCAGTACCGCTGATGTCGCGTCTGCAGGGTATCGTGCTGGCGGTCGCCGTGATGGCGGCGCTGGTGGTGTCCGCGGTGGTCAATCAGCGCGTCACCGAGCGCAGTGCGTTCGCCATACCGGCGGCGGAAGCCCTCTCGCCCTGGCGGGACGAGGTCGCGACTTTTGCCGATCGACTCGAGCGGGTGTTCCGGGTGCAGTCCCGGGTCGCCTCGGAGTTCTCCGCCTGGATCCTGGAGGCGTCCCAGCGCCACGACGTCGACCCCGAACTGCTCGCGAGTGTCGTGTTCACCGAAAGCTCTTTCCGCACCGACGTGGTTTCTCACGCCGGGGCCATCGGTCCCGCGCAGGTACAGCCGTTCTGGCGATCGTTCTGCGGCGCGACGACGCTCACCGACCCCGACGAGAACATCTACTGCGGCGCCCAGATACTCGCCTATCTGCGCGACGTGTGTGGCGACGAGCGCTGCGCGCTGTCGGCCTACAACGTGGGGCTGCGCAACCACCGCGAGAGCGAGGAGTTCCAGCAGGCGGGGCGGCGCTACATCCGCAAGGTCCACCGTCACCTGGAGAGCTTCCAGGACCAGGTGCTCTGATTCCCGATTGCGCGGGATCTGCGGTCTCTCCAGAATCGCGTAGGCCATCGCAGTCGCCGCGGGAGCGCCTTCTTGAGGGTGTCGCCAAGGTCCGAACGGAGCTTGTGGGAGCGGGCTTGCCCGCGAATGACTCGCGCCCAAGGGCGCTCCCACAAGGCATTCGATGACTTTCCGACACCCTCCAAGGGCGCTCCCACAGCCCTTCGAATGACGTTCCTCGCCCATACATAAGGCCTGTCACATGACCCAGTTCGGCGTACTCATGTTCCCCACCGACTACGCGGTGCCGCCCCAGGTGCTCGCCGCGGAAGCGGAAGCCCGTGGCTTCGAATCGATCTTCTTCCCCGAGCACACCCATATCCCCACCAGCCGCATCACGCCCTGGCCGGGAGGCGACGAGCTGCCGCGGGAGTACATGCGCACCTTCGACCCCTTCGTGGCGCTCACGGCCGCGGCGGCGGTCACCAAGTCGATCAAGCTGGGCACGGGCATCTGTCTGGTCACCCAGCGTGATCCGATCGTCATGGCCAAGCAGGTGGCGTCTCTCGACCTCCTGTCGGGCGGTCGCGTCGTGCTGGGTGTCGGCGCCGGCTGGAACGTCGAGGAGATGGCCAATCATGGCGTCGACTTCAAACAGCGCTGGCCGGTGCTCCGGGAGCGCGTCCTCGCGATGAAAGAGATCTGGTCCGAAGATCAACCGGAGTTTCACGGCGAGTACGTGAACTTCGATCCGATCTTCTCCTACCCGAAACCGGCTCAGGTCGGCGGTCCGCTCATCCTGATCGGCGCGTCGTCACGGTGGACGTATGACCGCATCGCGGAGTACGGCGACGGCTGGATGCCGATCTACCAGAATGCGAAGCGTCGCGAAGCCCAGGGTGGCATCGACTATGCGGCCGGCGTGAAGGCGACCCGGGATGCGTGGCGTCGCGCCGACCGGCAGGGAGAGCCGGACTTTTCGGTGTTTGGCGTGCCGCCCAGCCATGGCGCAATCGAGGAACTGGTCGAAGCCGGTTTCAACCGTCTGATCTTCGGCCTGCCGCCGGAGGATGCCGACACGGTGATGCCGCTCCTCGATCGGCTCGCCGAACTCGCAGGTCGGCACAGCCAAGGCTAGGTCCCGCCTGGGGCAGGCAGACTACGACCGCCCCAGGAAGTCCCGGCCCCGCGGCGTGAGCGCATAGCCCGTGGTCAGGCTGGCGGTGAGGCCGAGCGCCTTCAGGCGCCGGACACGCGTCTTGAAGGTCGGGGTGTCGAGGTCCATCTCGCGGGCGAGATCGCCGGCCCTGCGGCCGGGTTGTTCGGCGATCAGACTCAGCGCCCGTCGCGTCCATGCCCCGGTCGACGTCCGCGCATCCATCGCGTCGAGCTGCTTCGTGAGCCCGCGTAATCCCTCGTCGTCCAGCGATGTCCTGCCGAGCGATTGCCGCGGGTCCGGTGCGTGGTCTTCGGTGGCGAAGTCGATGCGATACAGCGTGCCCGGCGCGCGCAGCTGTGCCACCAGCTCCGCCTTCGAATCGAAGCCGGCGCGTTTGGCGTCGCGTTCCGAAATCGACGAAGGTTCGATGCTGCGGATCGCGTCTACGCGAATGACGACGTCGGGACGGATTCGATACGTGCCGCCGGCACGCACGCGTGGCGTTTTCCAGCGGCGAAACGTGACCGAGATCGCACCGCGCCGGATGTCATCGATGAACCGTTCTTTGAAGAGCATCGTTCAGGCGCCATTCACGGGATGAACTCTAATCTGGATTCCGCCAACTTCAGAGGAGAAGGCGGACATGAAATCCACGTTACTCGCTGCGACGTTGCTGGCCGGTGGACTGGCGCTGCCGCTCGGTGCCAATGCCCACCCGGATACCCCACGATACAGTCACGGTGGCTACCATGTGGGTCCGTTCGGGGTCGTGCGCTATGTGTGGCCCGGTCATCGCTGCGGCTACGACCACTACTACGGTCACGGCAAGAAGCATCACAAGTGGGCGCACAAGCATCACCGCAAGCATCACTACGCCGATCATCGCTATGCACACCACGACCGATACGATCGCCACTACCGGTACGACTCGTATCGCGGCGACCGCCATCGTCGCTACGACGATTGAGGTACGACGTCGAACCGCCAGCGCGTGGTGTGCCGGTAGCGTGTACCGGGCCACACCAGCACGCTGGGAAACGACGGTTCGTTGACTGCATTGGGAAACCCCTGGGTTTCGAGGCACAGGCCGTGGTGCGTGCGCCGCGGCCGCTTTCGCTTTCCGACGATGTCGAGTGAGTTGCCCGTGTAGAACTGCACACCGGGCTGATCGGTGTGCATCGTCAGGCGCCTGCCCCAGCGGGGCTCGATGAGTTCCGCGCAGAAACGCATGCCGGCGCCGTTGATGACGAAGTGATGGTCGAAGCCCTTGCCCGCAAGGGCCAATTGCGGGTCGGCGCTGGCAAACGACGCCGCCAGCGGTTGCGTCGTGCGGAGGTCGAACGGCGTTGCGTCTACCGGCGCGATTGCTCCGGTCGGCAGAAAGTCGGGGCCCATGGGCAGGTACCGGTCGGCATCGATCCGCACCAGGTGATCGCCGACGTCGCAGGGGTCTGCCTCACCCGCCAGATTGAAGTAGTGGTGCGCCGTGAGATTGATGGGGGTCGGTCGATCGCACTCGGCCTCGATGGTCAGTTCCAGACTGCCGTCGGCCGCCAGCGCATACGTCGCCGTCGCATGCAGGTTGCCGGGGTAACCCTGATCACCATCGCGGCTGTCGAGAACGAAGCGGACCTCGCCGCGGGCTGGGTCGCATTCGAGTTCCCAGCGACGTGTGTGGAAGCCCTCTGGTCCCCCGTGCAGGTGGTGTGGTGGGTGAGTGGGCGCGAGTTCGAAGGTCCGACCGTCCACGCTGAACCGGCTGTCGCGGATCCGGTTCGCACAGCGGCCGACGATGCAGCCGATGTGTGGATGCGGGGCGAAGTAGTCGACGGGATCGTCGAAGCCGAGCACCACGTCGTCGAACTCGCCATTGCCGTCGGCGACCCACAGTTCCGTCAGCGTCGCACCGCGGTCGATGAACCGGGCGGTGGTGCCGTCGGGGGCTATCAATGTAGCGCCGTCACCGGGTTGGCCCGCTGGCCCGGCGAAGCCGAATCGCTCGATTCTGATCACTTGTACCTCGTCATCGATCCATTAAACTGCCGCGCCCGGTTACGGTTGTAAACGATGGCGATACCCGCCGGATTCGACTATGGCACGTCGAACTGCTCCATCGGCGTCTTGCGTGGCCACCGAGTGGAGCTGTTGGCGATCGAAGACGAACACACGCAGATTCCTTCGACGCTCTATGCCCCCAGACCACAGGCGCAGCTCGGCGGCACGGCCGTCGATGTCCGCGCACTCGACATCGACCGGCAGTCGCCGGATGCGCTGCGCTTCGGCCGCGCCGCGCTCGATGCCTATCTGAGTAACCCCGCCACGGGCTACTTCGTGAAGAGCCCAAAGAGTTTCCTTGGCGCGAAGGGGCTGAGCCGCGAGATGCGCAGTCGATTCGTGGGCGTCGTGGCGGCCATGATGGCGAACATCAAGGCGAAAGCGGAGTCTGGCCTCGATGCGGCGATCGATCGCGTGGTGCTCGGACGTCCCGTCCACTTCCAGGGTACCGGTGGCCGTGACGAAGACGAACGGGCCGTGGCAATGCTCGAAGAGGCGGCCGCGCGGGCGGGATTTTCCGACGTGGCCTTTCTCTTCGAGCCGATGGCGGCTGCGATGGAGTACGAAGCGCGGCTGTCGTCGGAGCAGTGTGTGCTCGTCCTCGACATCGGCGGTGGCACGACGGACTGTTCGATGGTGCGCGTTGGCCCTACGCGTCGCGATCGCCTCGATCGAAGCGAGGACGTGCTGGGTCACAGTGGCGAACGGATCGGCGGCAACGACTACGATCAGCTGCTTGCCTTGGCCGCGCTGATGCCGGCGCTCGGCTTCGGCGATCAACTCGTGTCGGGGTTGCCGCTGCCCAATACCTATTTCGTCGACGCCGTATCGACGAATGACGTCAATGCGCAACAGCGTTTCTATGCGCGGCGCGCCCACGTGGAAATCGATCGCTTCACGCGCGAGTCGATGGCACCGACGCGGGTCGCGCGCCTGCGCACGGTGCAGCGCAACCGTCAGACCTATCGACTGGTGGGCAGCGCCGAACAGGCGAAGATCGCGTTGAGCGAGAGCGAATCCGTCGCCATGGACCTCGATTATCTCGAATCGGGCTTGACCGTGCGTGCCGAGCGCGCCGACCTGAGATCGAGTTGCGAACGCCTGCTGCTCCACCTTGCGGGGCTCGTCGACGAGGTCGTCGCAGTGGCGGGCCGCTCGCCCGATGTGGTCTATCTCACTGGCGGCATGTCGGGATCGGTCATCGTCCGCGAGTTCTTAACGCGGCGCTTCCCCGATTCGAACTTCGTCGACAGCGATCACTTTGCAGCCGTCACCGAAGGGCTCGCGATCTGGGCGAATCGCATCTACCGCTAGCCCCGGTCAGTAGCCCGCTGTGCCGCTGCGGATCTCGCTGAAGAAACCCCGCTCCAGACGCTCGTACTCGGTCGAGCGCGGCTTCATGACGTAGATCGGGTCGCTCACCTGCTGCAGGTCGTAGCCCTGTTTCTTCAAGTCACCCTTGACCATCTTGAACGTGCCGGTGACGTCCATGTCGCGCTGAATGCGCAGAAAGACAGGGCGCGCATATGCAGGCAGCTCGCGTTCGACGAAGCGGGAAAAATCCTCGATGTCGAGCTCGCTCACACCCTCGGCCAGGTTGATCGACGCCATGCCTGCACGGCCATCGGCACCCGGAATCTCGACGCCATAGACGTTGCAGATGCTCACCTGCGGGTGTTGATTGATGATCTCTCCGACTTCGTTGGTCGAGACGTTCTCGGACCGCCACCGGAATGTGTCGCCGACGCGATCCACGAACTGGTAATGCTTGAAGCGGGCGGCGAAGCCGACTTCCACTTCCTTGATGAGATCGCCGGAGTTGAACCAGGCATCCCCGTCGGCGAAGGCATTGCGAATGATCTTCTTCTCGGTCGCCTCGGGGTTGGTGTACCCCTCGAACGCCTGATCCTCTGTGATCGCGGCAATCAGCAGGCCCGGCTGACCCGGCTTCACGGGCTGGCAGCGACCGTTGGCGTCACGAACGATCTCGTCCTTGTAGACGTCGTACTGCACCAGCGCGATCTTGTTCACGGTCAAGCCGATCGTGCGGTCCTTGTTGAGCAGGTTCATGAACGCCGCGTTGCCTTCGCTTGCGCCGTAGAACTCGGTGATGCGTTCGATGCCGAAGCGGTTCTTGAAGTCCATCCAGATGTCGGGACGCAGGCCGTTGCCGATGATTCGCGTCAGCGGGTTGTCCCGATCGTCGGGCCGCGCGGGCGTGTTCAACAGGTACCGGCACAGTTCGCCGATGTAGACGAACGTGTTGGTCCGGTGCTCGCGCACCTCGTCCAGAAACCGCGACGCGGAGAATTTGCGCCGGACGAAGGCGGATGCCCCGGCGCCCACCACGCCGCCCCAGCCGACCACGAGACCGGTCGCGTGGTACAGCGGCAGACACAGGTAGAGTCGGTCGGTTTCCACCAGGCGCAGTCCGACCTTGTGACAGACCGCGCCGGTGGCGAGCAGGCGACGTTGGGTCATGACGGCGGCCTTCGGCAGGCCGGTGGTGCCGGACGTGTAGACGTAGAAGGCGTTGTCGCCGAGCGTCACGGATGCCGTCGTCGACGGATTCGCATCATTCAGGTCGCGACTGGTGGCGTCGAGATTCGTCGCCCAGTTGGGTGCGGCGTTTTCTCCGCCATCCGGCACGAACACGTAGTCGCGGCCCTCTTCGAGGCTCAGCTCCCCCTTCACCTCTTCGACGGCCGCCGTGAGTTCTTCACCGAATACGCACATGCGCGATTCGGCCACCGTGATGCAGTGAGTCAGGGGCTGGCCACGAAGATTGGTGTTGATGAGGGCGACCACGGCGCCGAGCTTGTGCAGCGCAGTGATGCACGCGAGAAACTCGATGCGGTTTTCCATGAACAGGCTGACCGCGGTGCCGCGCTCGATGCCCTGGCTCTGGAAGTAGTGCGCGTAGCGGTTGGCGAGGCGGTTGAACTCCCCCCAGGTCACCGTCTTGCCCTCGAACATCACCGCGGGCCGGTTGCCGAAGTTCGTTGCGTTGGCTTCGACCCGCGCGCCCATCGAGTCGGCTGTGCTCATGGGTTTCGGCTTCAGCTCCTTGGATGCCTTGAGCACGGTGACGACGTCTTTCAACGTCCCGACTACGTTGCGGATACCCATCGGTTCTGTTGCCCCAGCTGTGTCTTCGCGAAGATAGCCGCTGGCACAGCCGGGCGGCAAGGCAGACTCACCCCGGGTTCGGGGGATGCGGTAAGCTCGGCAACCCGATGGCGTGAGGAATACCTGGTGAATCAGTGGCAAATCGGAGACGTGCGCATCACGCGGATCGTCGAACTGGAAGTGGCTGGTGGCAGCAAGTTCATTCTGCCGGACGCAACACCCGAGGCATGCCGCGACATCGATTGGCTGCAGCCCCACTTCATGACGGCGGAGGGCAAGCTGATCATGAGTATCCACGCCCTCGTGGTCGAAACACCGAATCGCCGCATCATCGTCGATACCTGCATCGGCAATGACAAGCAGCGCACGATGCCCGCGTGGACCAATCTGCAGACGACGTTCCTGAGCGATCTCACCGGCGCCGGCTATCCGCGTGAATCGATCGACACGGTGCTCTGCACCCACCTGCACGTCGACCACGTGGGCTGGAACACCATGCTCGTGAACGGCGAGTGGGTACCGACCTTCCCCAACGCGCGATACCTGCTCGCGGAAGACGAGTGGCGGTACTGGGATGCCAACGAAGACGAGTCCACTTACGGACCGATTCTGGCCGACTCCGTACGTCCCGTGGTGAAGGCCGGGCTGGTTGACCTCGTATCGCAGACCCACCGCATCTGCGAAGAGGTGGTGCTCGAACCGACACCGGGGCACACGCCCGGCCACGTCAGCGTGCACATCACGTCGCGCGGCAAGGAGGCCCTGATCACGGGCGACTGCATTCATCATCCCTGTCAGATGGCGCGCACCGACTGGTGCAGTTCAGCCGATTACGACCGTGAGGCCGGCAGGCGTACCCGGGAGGGTCTGCTCGAGAAGTATGCCGGCAGCGATGTGCTCGTCATCGGCACGCACTTCGCTACGCCCACCGCAGGGCACGTCGAATCCGACGGTGGCGGCCGCTATCGGTTGAACGTGGCGCGCCAGTAGGGCCGACCATCGGAGGGTGTCGCAAGAGTCATCGAAGGCACTGTGGGAGCGCCCTTGGGCGCGAACGGCTGCAAGCCAATCAATCACTAGTTCGCGGGCAAGTCGCTCGGCCGCTTGCGGGCGAGCCCCCGCTCCCTAGAGCTCCGTTCGGACTTTGGCAACACCCTCCATCGGACGTTAACCTGCTGATACGCTAGCGCTGCCGGCGATTCCCGTTCAGCAGGTCCATGTGATAGCTGTGCCGGGTCTCGTTCAGCCACTTCTCCGCCCGGCGCCGCAGCGGCGGAAAGTCGGTGATCGCGATGGCGACGCCGATCGGGAACATCCAGAAGCCGAGAATAGGCAGGAAGCCGAGTAGCCCGCCCGCCATGAGCGCGAGCCCGATGGCCGTTCGGATGCCGGGCGGCAGACGGCGTTGCGCCCAGCGCACCACACGGTAGCTCACGATGATGAGACGATGCTGCCAGCGTCTGCGCTTCTTCGGCATGACGCCTCGATCACACCCACATCGGGCTGTCGTCCGGCTGTTCGTGCCGGTCGGGGTGCGCGCGTCGTGACAGGTCGGGGTCGATCGAACGGTAGTGGTAGCGCTTGTCTTCGCCGATGACCCGTTCGATTCGGTTGCGGTGCATCAGCAGATGGAGATGAGCGATTGCCTCACCGAGCGCCATCATCATCTGGCGCGGATCGAGTTTGCGCTTGAAGAGCACCGGCAGCAGGTCTTTCGCGATGCGCGGCTCCGTGCAGTGTTCTTCGATTGCGAGCATCCGGTCTTCGTGATGGTTGATCAATTGCCGGAGCCGCGGCCGCGCGCCGACGAAAGGCAGGTTGTGCGCGGGCAGAACCAGCGTATCCGGTGGGATCTTCTCCAGCAGCTTGTCGTGGCTCTCCATCCAATCCTTCAATGGATTGGCCTCGGGTTCGGTGGGATGAACGCTCACGTTCGATGTGATGATCGGCAGGATCTGATCGCCGGAGATCAGTATCTTCAGATTCTTGTTGTGCAGGCAGGCGTGTTCGGGTGAGTGCCCGGAGCCCACCACGACGTCCCAATCGCTGTCGCCGATGGTCAACGTGTCACCGTCCACCAGCCGCTCGTAGCCGGTGGGCATGCTCGGCATCGTGAAGCCGTCGTTGGCCCGCGACTGCCACATCTGCTGCATGCGTGCGAGGTAGTCTGCGGGCATGCCGGCGCGCTCGTAGAACTGTCGGCCCTGCCAGCTCGAATGATGTCCCGGGCCGTTACCGCCGAATGCGCGCGCCTGGTAGTACTCGGCGCGCGTCATGAACAGCGGCGCCTGGAACTGCTCGGTGATCATGCCGGCTTGACCGACGTGGTCGGGATGCATGTGCGTGCAGATCACACCCTTCACGGGTTTGCCGCCGAGCTGGTTGGCGAAAATCTGCTGCCACAGGGTGGCGGTTTCCTTGTTGCCGAGACCCGTATCCACGACGAACCAGCCGTCTTTATCGGCGAGCAGGTAGAGGTTGATGTGGGTGAGCGACCCGCCCATCGGCATCGTGAGCCAGTGCACGCCCGGCGCAACTTCGCGGAGAGCGCCCGGGGCGGGATGGTCGGCGTAGGGATATTCGAGTGATGACGACATGGATCGAGTATATCAGCGGCTCTGGCGCAGAACGCCGCGCAGAACGAGATATCCGAGCCCCGCGGAGGCCAGCGATGCCAACAGGACGGCGACACGGATCTCGACTTCGTAAGTGCGTTCGGCATGCTCGAAGGCGAGCGAGCCGATGAAGAGGCTCATCGTGAACCCGATACCCGTGATCAGGGCGACACCGTAGACCGCGGGCCAGTTGATTCCGGCGGGCAACCGCGCAATACCGAGGCGCACCGCGAGCCAGACGAAGGTCATGACGCCGGTCTGCTTGCCCAGGAAGAGTCCGAGTGCGATGCCAACGGGGACGCCACCGAGCAACACATCGGCCGACACGCCAGAGAAGGAGACCCCGGCGTTCGCGAAGGCGAAGACGGGCAGGATCATGAACGCCACCCAGGGGTGCAGTACGTGCTCGAGATGGCGCAGCGGCGAACCTTCGTAGGCTTCGGATTCGCTGCGCATGGGAATCGCGAGGGCGACCACGAAGCCGGCGAGCGTTGCATGCACACCGCTCTTGAGCACACAGAACCAGATGAAGAGCCCCACCAGGACGTAGGGTGCAATTCGCACCACGCCTGAACGATTGAGCACGACCAGCCCGAGATAGCCGACAGCCGCCAGGCCCAGCGACAGCGGTGAGAGATCGAGCGTGTAGAAGATCGCGATGATCACGATGGCGGCGATGTCGTCGAAGATGGCGAGTGAGGTGAGGAACACCTTGAGGGCAACGGGCACGCGATCGCCGAGCAGCGACAGCACGCCGAGCGCGAAGGCGATGTCGGTGGCTGCGGGAATTGCCCATCCGGCCAATGCTTCGGGGTCGCCCGCATTGATGACCGCATAGATCGCGGCCGGTACCACGAAGCCACCGATGGCTGCCGCCGCAGGCAGCACGATCTGATCCCGCGAGCGCAATTCGCCTTCGAGCAGTTCGCGCTTCACCTCGAGACCGACGAGGAAGAAGAACACGGCCATGAGACCGTCGTTGATCCACAGCTGCAGGGGTTTGGAGATGCCGACGTCCCCGAGCGTCACGGTCAAGTCGAGGTGGAAGAACCGGTAATAGAGATGTTCGAGTGGGGAGTTGGCGAGCGCGATCGCTGCGGCGGCCGCGAAGACGAGCAGGACCCCGCTGGCCGACTCGAGCTTCAGGAATTCACGAATGTCTGTCATGTGCGGTTTCTAGCACGGAGTGCGTGCTCGGGTCTTCCTACACCCAGCCAGGAACCGAGCGCACACCGCGGGCGCCGTCCTTGATGGATGCTTCGTGAATGAAGCTTGCGTTGCTGAGTGTGATCTGTGTGGTGTGGATCGGGGCGGCCACGGGTGCGAGCCGCATCGTTGCCTGCGAAGACGAACAGGGTGTCGTCTGGTTCACCGATCTGCCCTGTGCCGGGGCGCGCGAAGTTCGCGAGGTGAGCGTTTCCGACATCACCGTGATCGAAATCGCGAAACCCACGGAACTCGAGCAGCGCAGGCTCACCGCCATGCAACGATTGCCGGACCGCCCCAGGCAAGGCCAACGCGGCGGCGCCCAGCCGGACGAGGCGCGCCTGTGCGCGGAGGCACAGCGCGGCCTCGATGAGCTGCGCGATACGCGCCGTCGCGGCTACAAAGTGTCCCAGTCCGCCGCGCTGGATGCGCGTGAGCGGACACTGCGCGAGGCGCATGCCCAGTGGTGCCCCTGACGACGCAAGCACTGCGCGAGAGCTGAGTGGGCCGTTTGCGCACGACCCCCTGGCACGCTTAGATTTGCCGGTCACGACAAATCGAACTGGAAAGGGGAAACGCCATGGCCATGAACGTCAAGCCGGTGCCAACGCTCGATGACGAGGTCAACGAGATCCGTCTCGCGACCGCCGAGATCATCAATCGCGACATTCTGCCGAACGAGGCCAGGCTGTGGGGCTGGATTTCCGACTCGGCGAACGCGCCGAACGAAGTGATCAAGGAAGCCAAGGCGCTTCGTCAGGACATCCAGAACACCGTGAAGAAAGCGAACCTGTGGGCGCCGCACCTGCCGCGCGAGTTCGGTGGCATGGGCCTTTCCTTCATGCAGCACGCTTACATGAACGAGGTGCTCGCCTACAGTCCGGGCGCCGCGTCGCTGTTTGGTGTCGTCGCACCGAATTCGGGCAATCAGAAGATCCTGGTGAAGTACGGCACGCCCGAGCAGCACGAGAAGTGGCTGAAGCCGTTGACCGAGGGCCGCATGCAGTCGGGCTTCTCCATGACCGAACCCGACAGTCCGGGCTCCGATCCCCGATCGCTGACCACGCGGGCGGTGCTCGAGGGCGACGAGTGGGTGATCAACGGCCGCAAGTGGTTCACGTCCAACGGTCATGCCGCCGACTTCTACATCGTCATGTGCCGGACTGCCGATGCGAAAGGCGGCGGCAGCGCCAACGACAAGATGACTCAGATCATCGTGCCCAAGAACACACCCGGCGTGAACATCGTGCGTGGCGTGCCGGTGTGGGGCAAGGCGTCGTCCCACTGCGAGATCATCTACGACAACGTCCGCGTGCCGAAGGAAAACCAGCTGGGTCGCACCGGCACCGGCCATCAAGCAGCTCAGGATCGCCTTGGCGCGGGCCGTGTGTACCACTGCATGAATTCCATCGGGTCGATGTGGCGCGCCTTCGATCTCATGGTCGAACGCTCCATGTCGCGGGAAGTGCACGGCGGTGAAAAGCTGGAGGACAAGCAGTTCATCCAGGGCTTCATCGCGGATTCGTACATCGACATCCAAGCGGCGCGCCTGATGACCATTCACTGCGCCGAGAAGATGGAGAGCGGGGCGGATCCGCGCACCGACATCTCCGCGATCAAGGTGTTCGTGCCGGAGATGTACCATCGTGTGGTCGATCGCGCGATTCAGGTCTGGGGTGCGGCCGGTGTGTCGGGCGACTTGCCCCTCGCGAACATGTACCTGGGTGCACGCACGCTGCGGATTGCCGACGGTCCGGACGAAGTGCACAAGATCCTGATCGCGAAGAACGTCTTGCGCCGCTATCACGCCGGCGAGACCTGGGATTTCGGCAACTGAAGCGTTCGCGGGCCTTCGCATTCGGGGTCTTCACCTGTGCGCTCGTGTTGGAGGCGCAGGGTGAGAGCCTTGCCGATCTGGCCGATCGCATCGCCGAGGCTGCGCTGCTCGATCGGCCCTATCCCGATGTCGCGGCGACCCTCTCGGAGACCGACGCCTACGCGGTGCAACGGTCCTGGGTGTTCGGGGCGTACGGTGAGTTTCCCGCTGGATTCAAGGCGGGGCTGACGAATCAGGCGGCCCAGGCACGATTCGGCGTCACCGAGCCCGTCATCGGCGCGCTGCCCGAAGTCGCTCGCCTCGATGCGAACGCGATCGTGTCGGCGCGCGCCGGGCTCCTGATCGAGGTCGAGATCGGCTTCCTCGTCGGTAAGGACGGCATGCCTGCCGCCATGATGGGTGTGGTCGAGCTGCCGCTCCTCGCGTTCGAGCGGCCCGACGTGCTGGATCGCAACGATGTCATCGGTTCGAACGTATCGGTGTATCGATTCATCCCGGGGCAAACGACACTGCTCGATCCCGCCGTGCGCGATGCCGCCGTGGTGCTCGAGCGGGATGGCGAAGCACTCAATCGCGCGTTCGCGGCCGACGCCATGGGCGACCCGTTGGCCGCTTACCATTGGATGGTGGGGAAAGCGCGCGCCGTCGGTTACCGGGTGGAGCCGGGCATGATCATGATGACCGGTGCCCTGGGCCGCGTCGTCGACGCGACACCCGGGCGCTACACCGCCACCTTCGAGGGCATGGGTGCGGTGGAATTCGAAGTTCGGTAGAGAGCGTCCTTGCGAGGGGGTCGTGGGAGCGCCCTTGGGCGCGAAGGGATCCAAAGGAACGAATGATTTGTTCGCGGGCACAAGCCCGCTCCCACAGAGGCGCTGGGCACTTTCACAACACCCTCCTTACGGCGATTCCGCCCTGTAGGCGCTATAGATGAACCGCAGCCCGCGGCTGATCGCCGCGGGCAGTACCGATGCATGACTCTCGCCTTCGAAGATGACCGTCTCGTTGTGCAGGTTCGGATAGCCGCGGCGTCGAATCTGGCTGGTCATCGCGGTCACCGTGGCGATGCCGGCGTCGGGTGTTTCGTGGGGCGCCGAACCTTCGACACCGAAGAAGACGCGCGCGGGCAGATCGTCGTGGCCGGATGCGTACTCGGCTTCCGCGGCAAGGTGCTTGGCACCATCCAAATCCGGCGACGCCACGAGATACCCATAGAACTGCGTGGGCAGGTCGAACAATGCCCGCAGCACCCCCTC
>JBFKCZ010000004.1:0-19433 GCA_041620035.1 Pseudomonadales bacterium | reverse complement strand
GTCGGCGTACTCCTCGAACCAGAGGGCGCGCGCTCGCTCGTAGGGATCTTTGGGCAAGAGCGGCGGCTGCGGATGTTTGTTCTCGAGGTATGCACAGATCACCGATGAATCCGCGAGATGGCGCACGACACCGCCTTCCTCGATCTTCAGCACGGGTATCTTCTTCAACGGACTGATGTCGAGAAAGCCTTCAGGCGGCCGGAAGGGGCTCACCGGGTCGAGCGTGTACGCGATCTGCTTTTCGGCCATGGCGACGCGGGTCTTACGCACGAATGGCGAGACCGGCGCGCCCAGGATCGTATAAGTCATTGCGATGTGTTCCGTGACGTTCGAATCGGCATCAAAACATGGAAACCGCGGCGAAGGAAAACGCCCCGCTCTGTCAGCCCGCGAGACAGCGTTTGATCTCGGCAATGCCCGCCAGGCCCTCGCGCTCGTCGCCGGCGATCGGCATCAGGTTGAACAATCCGCAGCCTGCATCGCGATAGGGGCGCAACCATTGTGCCACCGCGTCGGGCGTTCCGAATGGACTGTACTTCTCGAAGCGTTCGAAGGGGATGCGGTAGAACGCCTCCATACCCTTCGCGAGGCGATTGCGCGCGCGCTCCGCGTTGTCGTCGATCCCCACCCACAACTGGATGCCGTGCGTGGTGGGCTCCCGTCCCAGCGGCGCGGCAGCCGCGGCGATCTGCCGCACGACGCTCGTGTAACGCTGTGCCGAACACCAGCTCGCCAGCCAGCCATCACCGAACCGCGCGGTGCGCTCGATGGCGGCGTCCGAACGGCCTCCCACGAGGATCGGTACCGGCGGGCTCGGTGGCGGACGAATGGATGCGTTCGCGAAGGAGAAGAACTCGCCTGCGTGCGAGAGCTTCTCACCCGATGCGAGACCACGCAGTATCTGGAGACACTCGTCGGTACGCCGGCCGCGGGTGCGCGGGTCGACTCCGCACATGGCGATCTCGTTGCGATCTTCCCCACCGACGCCGACACCGAGGGTCAGCTGACCCGGCGCCGACTCGGCGATGGTCGCCAGCTGACGCGCCACGGTCACGGGGTGACGCAGTGCGAGCAGGTATACGCCGACGACCACATGCAGCTCGGGATCGATGGCCGTGAGGGTCGCCGCGTTGATGAGTCCGTCCATGCCGGCGCCGACATGGAAGCTGACGTGATCGGCCACGAACACGTGGTCGACGCGAAGTCGCAGAACCGCTTCGATGAATTCCTTGCGCTGCGCATGTGGAGCCGAAAGCACTGCCGGCGCCGCAACCGTGCCGACGCGCAGCGGCGCGTGCTTGACCGCTGGGGAATTCATGCGCGGCGGAGGTTACGTACCATTCGAAAGGCCGACTCGCGGCCGTCGTAGTACCCCTCGATGTAGTCGCGCTCGTGGTAGCCGTGCTCGCGATAGAAGCTGCGCGCCGCGGTATTGCCGGCGCGAACCTCGAGTTCGATGCGCGTGACGCCCGCGGTGCGCGCGGTCTCCTCCAGCCATGCCACCAGCCGCGAGCCGATCTGCCGGCGTCGGGTGCGTGGCAACACCGCAAGCAGCATCAGATGGGCCGACTCGAGCCCATACGTCATGACGCCGAAACCCAGGATGTCGCCATCACGGTGAGGCGTGGGTTGCAGGGGGTCGCGCATCCGCAGCGCCTGACTGCGCGCGCAAACGGCGACGGTTTCGGGATCGCTGATCAGCGCCTTGAGTCGGGCGGGTTGCCAGCGCCAGGGTAAACCGCGCTCGATGTAGTCACGCGACATGCGCGCCAGCATGGGCGCTTCACTGGGTTTGGCCAGACCGAACTCGACTGCAATGGTTTCCGGCATGCCGGCATTATGGCCAGAGGTTCGTCGAACCGGCAACCGCCCGGGGCGCCTCGCGGCGCCACGCGCCGAGCTCACCCTGCAGATGCAGCTGCCCGCCGGACTCGACGAAGGCGATCGTGGCTTCGGGGTCGCCGGGGCGCCGGAACAGGGCTGGCGCAACCGCGATCAGGCGCTGCACCCGATTACCGCGCTGGAAGTAGAGCTGTGAACCTTGCCGCGTGACCGTTGCGCGCTCGAGGCCCCCGGCCGCCCAATCGTCCGCGCGAAATCGAGTGACGGTCGGGTAGTAGGTGCCTGCGAGCCGATCGAGCGCCTGGGTGCCGGGGTCGATCGCGGGCGGTGGCACCGGTGCGTCGAGGTCGCGAACCAGGTGGGCTTCGATGACACCCCGCATGCGTTCGAGCGTGGCGGGTTGATCGGCGGTGATGATGACGAAGTAGGCCCGACCTTGTTCGGGCAACAGTGCATAGCGCGAGCGATAGCCATCGGCGTCGCCGCCATGCGTGTAGAAGACCCAGCCCTCCCGCACCGCCGCGTAGATGCCGAGACCGTAACCGAGCGTGAGGCCGACCTGCGCGGCGAGTGTCGTTTCGGCCCGCAGCATTCGCGGGTTGCCGCGTACTTGGCTCAGCAGATGCGTGAGGAAGCGTCCCATCTCGCGTGGCGTTGCATTGAGCGCACCAAAGCCCCGAAACAGCATGTGCCAGTAGGGCAGCTCGGTTCGTCCGTCCGCCTTGTAGCCGCGGGCGAGGCGCCCTTCGATCGTCGCCGTACGCAGCAGGTTTGCCTCGTTCATACCCATCGCGGCCAGCACGCGGGTCTGCGTGAACGTCTCGAAGGTCTGGCCCGACAGCCGCTCGATGGCAAGCGAGGTGAGTCCCGCGGTGGCATTCGTGTAGCTGTGCGCTGTGCCCGGTGGCCAGCGCGTGACCAGGGCGGCCTTGTCGAAAGCCAGCGCCTGAGCGAGCGTCGCGGGCGTGGGATCAGAGTGCGCCAGGCCGTTCCACGACAGATCGGACATCCCCGCCGTGAGTTCGAGCAGATGCGCGACGCGGATGGGATTGGAGGTGGCCCACTCGTTCGATACCAGATCTTCGCCGACGATTTCATCGAGGCGCGTGTCGAGCGAGACTTTGCCATCGTTTACGAGTTGCAGCATCGCGAGCGCAGTGAATGTCTTCGTAATGCTGCCGACGCGGAAGAACGTGTCGGCACTGGCAGCCGGATGTGCCGAATTGCCGGTATCTCCCCAGGCCGTTGCGAGTTGCACCTTGCCGTCTTCCACCAGCACCAGACCGATCGCGGGAACGCCATTCGCGCGCCGCATCCCGTCGAGCTCGGAGCGCAAGGCGTTGCCGTAGTCGGCGAGCGCGGGTGTTGCAGCCAGTAGCAGGCCGATCGCGATCAGTCGCCGCTGCACGAGCGGCCGCCTACGGCAGCTGAGCCGGGTCGCGGAACGCCAGATGCAGTACGCGGTGCTTGATGCGCCAGCCCTCCGGCGTGCGCACGAAGGCGTCTTCGTAATGGCCGATGGCCGCGGGGCTCTTCAAATCCACCGGGCCGCGTTGCAGCGACTCGCTGCCTTCATGGCGATACAGCGTCAGGTAGCAGATGCCCCGCGCGCTGCGCTCGCTGGTCACGTCTACGAATCCATTACTGATCACATGGCGCGATCGCAACTCGCCGGGACGTTGTTTGATTGCGGTCACGATCTCGTCGCGACCCTCCAGGCGCTGGCCAATCACGAGTACGGCGTCCTCGGTGAAGAGGTTCACGATGTTGTCGTAATCGCGAAAATCGATCGAGCGCGCATATTCGATCGTCAGCTGCGTGCAGGCCTGTTCGATCGCGACTCGTACGCGGGGGTCCAACGAATCAGCCATCTTGGTTCGATGAGTCCTCGAGTTGTCCGTTCGCATACATTCGTTGCAGCCAGCTTAACGCAGCGTGATGCAGCGTGGCCTGGCCGCCTTTGTAACCATAGTAGGTGGATCCAATTGCATAACACACACCCCAGAATCGCAGTCTGGCCCAGCGCGCCGGTGTGAGGGTGAGCCCCGATGCGTCGAAGCATGCCTCGGCGGCGCGATCGCCTCCCCAGGCCCACAGACCGACATAATCCGCGAGCGGGTCGCCCATTCCAGCATCGCCCCAATCGATGACGCCGCTGATGCGTGTGCCGCCGTCCCCGATCAGGATGTGCTCGGCGCCGAGATCGGCGTGCGTGAATGCGGTTTCACCGTCGAATGCCGGCGGTGGCCGTTCGAGTAGTGCTGCGCAGGCGGCATGGATGTGTGGCGGCATGCCCGGTGCAGCTTCCGTCAGCTCGCGCTGAAAATCCGGTATCCAGTCGACGAGTTCGTCGCGCACTCGAACATCGCGTTGCGAGACCGTGGGCGTTGCATGCAGGCGCGCGAGAAACGGGCCCAGTTCCTTGCCGATGAGCCGCGCATCGACGCCTTCAGCGTCGAGCAGAGGCGTGCCGGCGATGTAGGCATAGCCCCCATAGGCGGTTGGGAATGCGCTGGAGCGATCGACCCGGTATTCGTAGCGGGGGATCGGGAGCGTGGCGGCGAGATCGGCGATCGACTCGAGAGTGGCCATTTCCCGCTTCAGCGCACGGGCGGATTGGTTTCGCTTCGGGAATCGGAACACCCAATGCTCGTTGACCAGGAACGTGCTGTAGTCCCAGCCTTCGCCGAGCGGCGCGGCGCTAACCGGCACGAGTTGAGGCAGATCGGCGGCAACGATCCGGGCGATCTCGGCCGCGTTGCGGGGAAAGTTGTTGTGCCAGGGCAGCTTGTCCATCCGGTGCGGTTCCTCGGGGGCGACGGCTTGGGGTATCGTTGCCGTTTCCCCCATCAATCGGATCCGAGTATGCCGTACGAGCGCGTTTCGCTTCAGTTCGAAGACAAGATAGCCATTCTCAAATTCAATCACCCCGAAGTGCTCAACGCGATTGGCGGCGTAATGCTGGGTGAACTCGGCGATGCGGTGCGTGAAGTCGCCAAGCGCGAGCATGGCGCGCGGTGTCTGCTGTTGACCGGCGAGGGCCGCGCGTTCTGTTCGGGCGCGAATCTCGCCGACGATAGCCGTCCGGGCAATCAGCAAGGTGCCGGAGACGGGCTGCGTGCCACCTATCACCCGCTGTTGCTGGCGTTGCGCGATCTCGACATGCCCATGGTCTCCGCAGTGAACGGCGCGGCCGCCGGCGTGGGCATGAGCTTCGCGTTGATGGCCGACATCGTCTGTGCCTCGAAGAACGCGTTTTTCCTGCAGGCGTTCGCCCGGATCGGACTGGTACCCGATGGCGGCTCGACGTTCCTGCTGCCACGACTCGCTGGCTGGGGGCGGGCGATGGAGTTGTCGATGCTTGCCGAGCGTCTGCCGGCGGAAAAAGCTGCCGAATGGGGCCTGGTGAACCGGTTGTACGACGACAATGCGGCGCTGATGGATGGCGCCATGGGCATTGCGCGGCAACTCGCGAACGGACCTCGCTCGCTTGCGCTGATCCGCCGCGCTTACTGGGAATCGTGGCGCAACTCCTACGAGCAGCAACTGGATCTCGAAGCCCAGCTGCAGAATCAGGCGGGTCGAAGCGACGACTTCAAGGAAGGGGTTGCCGCGTTCCTGTCGAAGCGCCCCGCAGAGTTCAAAGGTCAGTAGGAGCAGGCGATGTCATTGAATGGTCGAGTGGCGTTGGTGACCGGATCCGGTCGGGGTGTCGGCCGCGCGATCGCCATCGCGCTGGCCGAGGATGGTGCGGATGTCGCCGTGAATTATCGCCGGGAGGCGGATGCGGCGCAGGAGACGGTGGCGGCGATCGAGCGACTCGGTCGCCGCGCGAAGGCGTTCCAGGCCTCGATCGACGATTTCGAGCAGGATGCGGAAATGGTCGCCGAAATCGAAGCCGCCTTCGGTCCGATCGGGATCCTTGTAAACAACGCGGGCATCGCGAGCCGCGGGCAGTCGGTGGCCGACACCGATCCCGCCGAGATGATGCGGGTGGTCGCGACTCATGCGTTCGGCCCACACTACCTGTCGAAACTGGTGATTCCGAAGATGCGCACCCTCGGCCGGGGCGACATCGTCATGATCTCGAGCGTGGCCACGCGCAGTCTCGGCGGGTACGGCGCGCCCTACAACATGGGCAAGTGCGCGATGGAGGCGCTGGCTTTCACGCTGGCGAAGGAGGAGCGACCGCACGGCATTCGCGTGAACATCGTGGCCCCGGGACTCGTCGAAACCGAGATGGGCAGGCGGCTCATGAAGGCAACCGCCGGCGTTGCCGATCTGCGGGAACTCGACAAAGTGATGCCGTTCGGCCGCGTCTGTCAGCCCGAAGACGTCGCCAACGTGGTGCGCTTCTTCGTTTCGGATCAGAACTCTTACCTCACCGGCGAACGGGTGTACTGCGACGGCGGCGGACAACAGGCGTTGCGGGCGTAGCGACGATCCGTGGAGGGTGTCGTCAAATCCGGATCGAAGCTTGTGGGAGCGGGCTTGCCCGCGAATAGCCTGTTGATTCCCTTGAATCCGTTCGCGCCCAAGGGCGCTCCCACAGTGACCCCGCTGACTTTCACGACGCCCTCCAAGGGCGCTCCCACGCCGGCTCCGAAGATCAGTCGATCAAGGCCGTCACATGTGCCGCCGCGGAGCGCGCCAGCGCCGTGAGATCGTAGCCGCCTTCGAGGGTAGAGACGATTCGCCCCTTGGCGTGGTCGTTGGCAAGTGACGCGATCAGTTCGGTCACCCAGCGGAAGTCGTCTTCGACGAGTTCGAAGCCACCGAGTGGATCGGCGCGATGCCCGTCGAACCCGGCGGATACCAGCACGATGTCGGGGCGATGGCGTTCGACGGCGCCGATCCAGTCCCGTTCGATGGCGTGACGGAACTGCGACCCCGTAGTGCCAGCCGGCAGCGGCGTATTGACGATGTTGGGTGCATCGACGTCGAACAGTCGGTAGGGATAGTGCGGGTGCTGGAAGCTCGAGCACACGAGTACGGCGGGGTTGTCGCGAAAGATGTCGACCGTACCGTTGCCGTGATGGACGTCGAAGTCGAGGATCGCCACCCGCCCGACGCGCGTGAGCGCGGCAGCGGCGCCTACGGCGATGCTGTTGAAAATGCAGAAGCCCATGGCCTGATCGTATTCCGCGTGGTGACCGGGCGGACGTACCGCGCAGAACGCACGCTGCGTGTGCCCGTCGAGTACGGCATCGACGGCGTCGAGCAGCGCGCCCGCGGCGAGTTCCGCCGCGGTCAGCGACATCGGTCCCATGGCTGTGTCGGGGTCGAGCGCCACCAGCCCGCGTCTGGGTGAACTCGCGTACACCGACCGGACATACCCCGGGTCATGTGCACGCTCCAGATCGGCGATTGCGGCTGCGCGCGGCTCGCGATACTCGAATTCCGCGGTGAGGCCGGATTCGTCGAGGTGTGTGAGTACGGCGCGCAGGCGGTCGGGTCGTTCCGGATGCCCGGGGTGCATCTCGTGGGCGAGGTAGTGCGCGTGGGTGTAGAGCAGAGGCTTCATCGTGGGAGATCTGTCCCACAAACGACGCCGGATCGTCAACCCACCTCGCGGCGGCGCTCCCGATGCGCCGTCAGCAGCGCGGTGAAGTCGGCCGCCGACAGGGCCTCGGCGAAGAGGAACCCTTGCGCCGCGTCGCACCCCAGGGTTTCCGCGTTGCAACGCTGGCTTTCGGTCTCGATGCCCATGGCGATGGTGCGGATGCCGAGGTGCTTGCCTAGCGCGGCGATTTCGGCCACGAGCGCAGCCGTCGCGGGTTCGGGCAGTCGCTCGATCAGCGAACGGTCGATCTTCCAACTCGACAGCGGCAGGGAACTCACCACTTCCGGCTCGATCAGATGCGTGCCGAGCCGATCGACACAGAAGCACACGCCGAGGTCGAGCAGATCGGCGAGTGTGCCGGCCTGTGTATGCAGTGCGTTGGTCAGATCGGCTGCGGAAATTTCCAGTTCGAGGTCGTCGCCATCGAGCCGGTAGCGATCGAGTGCATCCATGATGGAGTCGGAGAGGCTCGCGTCGAGTTGCGCCGGCGAGAGGTTGATGGCAAGGCGCGCACCTTGTGGCCAGAGCGTGCGCCACTCGCCGAGATGCCAGAGCGCCCGCTTCACCACGAAGTCGCCGACCCGCGTCATCTCGCCACGCGCCTCGGCGTTTGCGATCACGGCTTCGGCCTTCAATCCCGGAACTTCGAGGCCGTTCCAGCGCAGCAATGCCTCCGCACCCATGAGCCTGCGGCCGTCGATGCTCCACAAGGGCTGGAAGTGGAGCTTGAAGTCGTCGAGGCGGGGTGGTTCGGGGCGCAGATGAACGACCTCCGAGGTGCGCCGCGGCATCAGCGAGTCGCGCAGTGCCACTGCCATGGCGAGGTTTGCCGCGCTCAACAGCGCTCTATGCAACTCCGACCCCAGGTGCGCCGGTGTGGTCGTGCGGGCGACATGCGGACCGCGATCCGGTGGGTTGTCGGTCAGCCAGACGCGGGCCAATGTTTCGATACCCCGCACGTCCGGTAACTCGTCGCCGACGATGAGCAGCACGTCGAAGTCGCGCGTGGGAGCCCTGAGCTGACCGGCGAGTTCGTCGACGCTGCAATAGCGCCACGATTCGACCGCTTCGTCGAGCAGCGCCGCAATCGCCTCGGTGCGCGATTCCGGGGCACAGAGCACGACCAGGTTGAGAGACAGAGCCTTCATGTCCCTAAGCTATCGGCTCTGGAGGGATTTTCCTTTAACGGTGTCCCATTGCGAGCGACAACTCGACCCCACGATGATCGTGCGTGAGGCGAAAACGGTCGCCGAGTTCCGTGAGAACGCGCTGGTGCGCGCCGCTCGCGGCCGGAGCGCCATCGATCGACTCGAGCGCGATGTTGCGTTCGCGATGCAGGATGTGTGTCAGCAGCGCGCTCACGGCGAACCAGCCGTCGGAGTCGATGGACGGAGCGAAACTCAACTTCCGCCCCCATGACTCCACGACGGCGATCAGTTCGCCGCGTGCGAACGCGAGGTAGCTGCCGGGCCGGCGCTGGGGCAGATTCATGCCCGGCCAGGAAACACCGAAACCGCAGGGGGCCACGGGATCGGCGGCGCTCACCCACCAGGACACCGGTGGCGTCACCCCCGCGAGCAGCGTTCGAATCGCGCGGGGCAATGCGAACTGAGGGCCCGACAGATCGCTGAAGTAGAGCCCTGCGGTGACCTCGCCGGCCAGTTCCATGACACGCAGCGCGCGAAAGACCGCCGCCCACCGGAACGACCCGCCCTCGCGGTTCGCGAGCTCGCGGCTGAGGATGCCGTAACGGTCGAGCAGCATGCGCGCGCGGTGTTTGGCGTCTTCGAGTTCGGTCAACGGATCCGGGTCGCCTTCCGGGACGGGGTTCACGTAGAAGTTGCCGGCGAAGGCGCGCATTCCTGCCCGCGGTCTGCGTCGGCTGCTCGCGGGCTCTTGTACCGGAGGCATCAGTTCGAACCTGCGCGCGATGCCCTGACGCAACGGCGCAATCGAGTCGGCGCTCACGCGTCCATTCCAGACGTCGCGCCACAACGATTCGTTGAAGCTGCGCAAATCCAAGCCGGCGGAGTCGGCGAGTGCGAGGTAGGTGTAACGCGCGTTCACATCGCGGAACCAGGCGGCGGACTCGGCCGCGACGGGCGTGACGATCAGTTCGCAATCTTCGCTCGGACACATCGTGAGGCTTTCGTTGCCGGAGCCGAGCCAGGTGTAACCGTTGCGTGACAGCGCGTCGTCGAGCATGTGATCGAGGTAGCCGTCGTGTCGGGCGGCGAGCAGGTCGTCGAGCCAAACCGGCAGTGGCGCAACGAAGCCGCGCAGCCGTTCCAGGCTCTCGAACACGGCGGTCGACGTCGCCGGACCTCGCAATGCGTGCCACTCCGCGAGGAAGCCAGGCAGCGATTCGATCGGCCGCGGCTCCAGCGTCGAGCGTGCAGCAGCGCGCTGCATGCGCAGAAGTATCTCGACGTTGTCGGCGTCGCAGAAGTGAACGCGCGGATCACCGTCGATCAGTTCTCCGACGATCAGCTGCTCTTCGTCGACGAGGGCCTGCAGCACTTCTGCGGTCACGCTCGCTGGTAGTAGTTCGGCGATACGCTCGATGGGTAGCGGCCCATAGAAACTCATGCATCCCGCCACGATGTCAGCGAGGTCGCGCGGGTCGGTGAGTTCGGGAAGATCGGGCCGCTCGATTCCGAACAGGGTGCGGGCTATGTGTCTGGCCTGCTCCAGGTGGCATGCCCAGCGACGGTCACCCTCGGCGAGCCATATCGGCGTCGATTCGAGTTCCGGCCGATCGCGCGCATAGCCGAGCCATTCCTGCTCGGGAATCAATACCCGTTCTTTCAACCACTCTTCGAGGTCGGCGGCATCGAGCATTTCGTAGCCTCGCGCTGTGCGCCGGCGTTTGGCTTCGAATTCGTCGACGACGCGTCGGTCGATGCGCGGTCGCAACGATGCATCCCGCACGGCTGCGCGTATCAAGTCGTCGGACAACGCGCTCCGACCCTCGAGCTCGGGACTGTCGTCGGCGTACATGTAGGTGCTCGTGATCTGGCCCCAGGCGATATTCGCGGCGAACGGACTTGGACTGTTCGTCGCAACGCGCGTCAACGCGATTTCACCCGTTCGCAGTGAGCGCATCGATTCGTTGAGCGCCTCGATGTCGAACTCGTCGGCGAGGCAGGTTCGCCAGGTCTCGAGCAGTATGGGAAAGTCGCCGTAGGCTGCGATGGTGGCCATCAGCTTCTTGGCGTGCATGCGACTCATCCACAGCGGCAGTCGCTGATTGAACCGCGACCGCGTCAGCAGCAACGCGCGTCCGGCGCACTCCCGAAATCGCGCGCCGAAGAAGCCGGAGGCTTCGAGCGCAGAGCGCAGGTACTTGTCGATGGTCGCCGGATCGAGCGTGTCCAGCAGTGCCTCCGCACTCCACTCACCCGGCGTCTGGATCACGATTGCGTTGTCGTTCGCGTAGACCTCGCAGGTGAACGGCGCCGTCTTGTCGATGGCCGCTCCGAGAACCAGAGCCAGCGGCCGGTTGACGCGGCCGCCCCACAGGGTGTGCAGCACCGTCTGGTGTTCCAGCACGCCGCCGCGGTAACCGCCAGGTCCGGTTGCGATTTCTTCGATCAATACATGGTGGCGGTGCGGCAGCGATGCGCCGGAGTGATCGCGCTGGCGTTCGAGATACTCGATGAGTTCCTCGGCGGCGACATCGTCGAAATGGCTGTGCGTTTGCAGATCGTTCAGAAGGCCGGCCCGATCACGTGCCGCGAGCCGGGTGTCGGCTGCCTCGAGAAAGGTGCCGATGCGTTCCGAATAGTGGAAGCTGCGGCTGCCCCCTTCGGCACGCCAGAAGGGGGGTGCCTTCGCGCCCTGTCGCGCAGGCGACGCGAGAACGTCGTTGTGCGTGATGCGCGCGATCTGCCACTGCTGCGTGCCGAACGAGAACGTCTGTCCGATCTTTGCTTCCCACACGAACTCCTCGTCGAGCTCGCCGATCTTCGCACCCGTGTCGGTGTGACGGAGCTGAAAATAGCCGCGGTCGGGAATGGTGCCACCGGAACTGTACAGTGCGAGTGCTGCACCCTTGGTGGCGTGAACCGTTCCCTTCAGCCGGTCGAAGACCAGGCGGGGCTTGAGATCGCGCACGCGGCTGCCGGCGTAGCGGCCGGCCAGCATCTCGATGACGAGATCGAAGTGTTCGCGAAGGAGTGTTCGATACGGGTGGGATTGGCGGAGCAGTGCAAACAGATCGTCCACCCGCCACGTCTCGGTTGCAGTGAATGCCACGATCGTCTGCGCGGCCACGTCGAGCGGATTGTCGATCCCCCGCGTGGGCTCGATGTCGCGTTCGTCGATCGCGATGGCCAGTGCCGCCGCTTCGACAAAGTCCTGGGCGTGGGTCGGAAACAACGTGCCGCGACTCGTTTCGCCGACGCGATGCCCGGCGCGTCCGATGCGCTGCAGCGCCGATGCGATCGAAGGTGGCGATTGAATGAGAACGACCTCGTCGAGATGCCCGATGTCGATTCCCATCTCCAGGCTGTTGGTGGCGACGATGGCCTTCATGTCGCCGCGCTTCAGGCGGTCTTCGACTTCGACGCGAATGTCGCGTGACAGCGACCCGTGGTGCGCGTAAGCCAGTGGCACCGCGGACTCGTCGTTGATCTTGAGCGCGAGCTTCTCCGCCAGAGCACGGCTGTTGGTGAAGAACAGCGTCGATGAGTTGTCGGCGATGCGCGCTCGGAAGACGTCGGAGAGCGGTTCCCAGATCTTCTCGCCGCCGGCCACGCGATCCCGGACTGCCTGCGGAAAGCGGACCGTGAAGTCGATCGATTTGGTATCCGCGCTACGGACGATCCGGATCGGCCGCGGCAGAGCTTGCGTATCGTACCCGGCGACGAAGGCCGCCACCGCTTCGAGCGGCCGCACCGTGGCGGAAAGGGCAATGCGTTGGAAGGCGCCGCTCAGCAGCGCCAGTCGTTCGAGCGCAGCGGCGAGTGCGACGCCGCGGCGATTGTCGACGATGGCGTGGATCTCGTCGAGGATGACCGTACCGACTTCGGAGAGCGCCTGGCGCCCGCGTGGCGTCGTCAGCATGAGCTGCAGACTCTCGGGTGTGGTCACCAGGATTTCGGGCGGCTTGCGCAGCAGTCGGCTCCGTTCGTCGGCCGGGGTATCGCCAGACCGCGTCGCCACGCGAACCAGCGGATAGTGTTCGCCGCGGTCCTCGAACGTCGATCGAAGCGCGGCGAGCGGGTCGATCAGATTGCGTCGTATGTCGTTGTTGAGCGCTTTGAGTGGCGAGATGTAGAGCACCCGGGTGGCACCGGTTTCGAGTTCTCCGGTCGCGAACGCGTTGAGCGCGGTCATGAATGCGGTGAGCGTCTTACCGCTGCCGGTCGGTGCGGTGATCAGGGCGTTCTCGCCCGCCATGATCACCGGCCAGCTGCGACGCTGTACGTCCGTTGGCGCACCGAAGGCGGTCTCGAACCAGGTGCGCACGCCGGGGTGAAACGCGGCGAGTACGCCCGCAACTTGGGCCATGGTTGCCCTGGAGTAAACTGGGCCAATGAGTATAAGCGCAGCGTCCGACACGGTAGGCGTGGGGTTCCTTCATGCGTGAGATCGACGTGGCCGACTGGCCGGCACTGCTCGAGCCGGGCATGCGCGTATTCGTCTCGGGCAGCGCGAATGAGCCGACACCGCTGCTCGAAGCCCTTGCAGCGGCGCCGGAACGGACGGCCGGCGTCACCTTCGTTCAGTTTCCGGTGTCGGGGCTGAACAACGTCGATGTGTCGATGCTGCATCCCGATTGCCGGGTGGAGTGCTTTTTTGCCACGCCCGCACTGCGCGCCGGCATGGCTGCGGGCCGCGTCCGCTTCATGCCGATGCAGATGCGGGCGATCTACGCTTACCTCGCGGGTCAGCGGTTCGACGTCGTGCTGACGCAGGCGGCGCGGGACAGGGCCGGCGTGCTGCGATTCGGTCCAAACATGGATTTCGTAGGAGCAGCGCTGACGAACGCGCGCTCGCTCGTGGTGGAGATCAACGACGCCATTACCGCGCCGCTCGGGTGTCCACGCCTTCCATTGTCGAGAATCGACTACGCGATCGCGACGCGACGTCCCTTCGCTGCGATGCCGCTGGCAGAACTCGACGATGCCGCACGTGCCATTGGCGGGCTCGTGAGCGAGATCGTCCGGGACGGCGACTGTATTCAAACCGGTATCGGCGCCATTCCGGCCGCGATACTCAACGCCCTCTCTGACAAGAACGATCTCGGTATGCATTCCGGATTGATCGACGATGCCGGCTTCGCGCTCATCGAACGTGGCGTCATCACAGGCTCGAGGAAACCCATCGATCGCGGTCAGCACATTGCCGGGTCGGTGCTGGGTACGCGCGCGCTGCTCGACGGTTTGGCGGCGCGTGGTGACGTGATGTTGCGCGGCGCCGATTACACCCACGAAGTTTCCGTCATTCGTCAGCTGCCCGATTTCGTTTCCATCAACTCGGCGGTCGAGGTGGATCTGTTCGGACAGGTCAACGCCGAGTACGCCGGCGGCCGGCAGATATCCGGGACGGGCGGCTCGGTGGATTTCATGCGTGCCGCCAAGATGTCGGCCGGCGGTCGCTCCATCGTCGCCATGAACGCCACCGCCCGTGGTGGATCCGTCTCCAGAATCGTGGCGCGGGCGGAGATGGTCACGGCCCTGCGCACCGACGTCGACCTGGTGGTCACGGAGTATGGGGTCGCCCGACTCGGCCACGCCGATGTGGATGCCAGGGCCCGCGCCCTGATCGACATCGCGGCGCCTGCGTTCCGGGACGCCTTGGCTGCCGCGTGGGCGTCACACCGGCGCGACTGAGACCCCCGTCACATCGCGTTCCCGCGCGGGTGCTGAATCCCTACCTATACTGACTCGAGGCGGATGGCACGGTATTCGCAGCATCTTGCGATGAGGCGATTGCGCGACGGGAATCTGGCACGGACGCTGACCCGGCGCGTCGCAAAACGACGAAGGAGGCACGTAATGGACTACGTAGGTTTGGACCCCACGGTGGGTCTGGAATGCACGAGCTGCCGGCACATCGTGCGATTGCCGTACAGCGAACTTCTGGACAAGGTCCTGGAAGAGGTCCCGATGTGCTGCGACGGCTGCGGTCGTCCCATCGAACACGACTGGACGACGGTGAACATCGTTCAGAACATCATCCGCCGCCGCATGCGCGAAGCGCAGCGAGTGGATCGCGCCCGGTTCGCCCCCAGCGTGGTGCGTTGATACGCGTTGGAGGGCGTTGCAACGGGCCACGGAGCATGGATGGTGTGCAAAAGTCCGAACGGTGCTTGTGGGAGCGGGCTTGCCCGCGAATAACTTGTTGATTCCTTTGTATCCGTTCGCGCCCAAGGGCGCTCCCACAATGACTTCGATGACTTTCGCGACACGGTCCTTGGGCGCGAACACCGCTTGCGGGCGAGCTCCCGCTCCCACAGTACCTCGGCTACTCGACCTCGAGTGAGGTCAACACGAACGCGTACTCCTCCGCGACTTCATGCAGGTACTCGTAGCGACCCGACTTGCCGCCGTGTCCGGCCCCCATGTTCACCTTGAGCAGTAGTTCGTTCCCATCCGTCTTCTCGTGGCGCAGTTTGGCAACGTACTTCGCCGCCTCCCAATAGCCCACCCGCGGATCGTTGAGCCCGGCGGTGACGAGCATCGGCGGGTAGTTCTGCCGGACAATGCGATCGTAAGGTGACCAGCTCGCGATGTGCACGAAGGCCGCCTTGTCGGCAACGGGGTTACCCCATTCCGGCCATTCGAGGGGCGTGAGTGGCAGGTTTTCGTCGAGGATCGTGTTGAGCACATCCACGAACGGCACCTGTGCGACCACGGCTCCCCACAGCTGCGGTGACTCGTTCGCGACGGCGGCGACCAGCGTTCCGCCGGCGCTGCCACCCATGATCGCGATGCGCCCCGCGCGCGTATAGCGCCGCGCGATGAGTGCCTCTGCGACGTCGACGAAGTCCTTGAACGAATTCGTGCGCTTGTCGAGCTTGCCGTTCTCGTACCAGTGGCGACCGAGCTCGTCGCCGCCGCGAACGTGCGCGATGGCGTAGACCACACCGCGGTCGAGCAGCGACAGGCGCGCCGTGGAAAAGTAGGGTGTCATCGCTACGCCATAGGCGCCATAGCCGTACAGCAGGAGTGGCGCGCGCCCGTCGCGAACCAAGCCGGCTCGGTAGACGATCGACACGGGCACATCGACACCGTCGCGCGCAGTGACCATCACGCGCTCGGTTGCGTATGACGCGGGATCGTAGCCTGACGGCACAGTGCGAACCTTTCGGGTTTCCAGCCGCCGGTCATCGAGGTGATAGTCGAACACCGTCTGTGGCGTGACCATCGACTCGTAGTCGATGCGCAGCGTATCGGTCGCGTACTCCGCGTTCGTACCGAGCCCCGCATCGTAGGACGGCTCGGGAAACGCGATGCGGTGCTCCGCGCCCGCATAGTCGCGTATCCGCACCTGATCGAGGCCGTCGATTCGCTCCTCGATCACGAGAAAGTCGCGAAAGCAGGTGAGGCCCGTGAGGTAGACGTTGTCGCTGCCTTCGATAACCGTCTCCCAGTGCTCCTGCGAAGGTTCGTCGGTGCGCGCTCGAGCGAGCCGAAAGTTGCGGTGGCGGTCGTTCGTGAGGATGTAGAACTGATCGCCGTGGTGCTCGATGTCGTACTCGTGGTTGTCCCGGCGTGGCGCGATGAGCTTCGGCGGCGCCGACGGGGTATCGGCAGGCAGCACGTAGGACTCGTTGGTGACGTGGTCGCCGGTCGTGATGACCACGAATGCATCCGACTGGGTCTTGCCGACTGCGACGAAGAAGCTCCCGGTTTCCTCGTAGACGACACGGTCGCGCGCCACCGCCGTACCGAGCTGATGTGCCTTGACCACGTAGGGTCGCCAGTTCTCCGACAGCAGTGTGTAGAAGAAAGTCGCGTCGTCGTTCGCCCAGGCAATGTCGCCACCGGCGCCGACGATCTCGTCGCCGAGAACCTGGCCGGTCTCGAGATCCTTGATGTGCAGCGTATATCGCTCCGACCCGTCCGTATCTGTTCCGTAGACCACGTAGCGACCCGAGGGGCTGACCGAGAGCGCGCCCAGATTGAAGTACTCGTGGCCGGCCGCGAGCGCTGGTTCGTCGATGAATACCGCCGACTTCTCCGGATCCCCGGCCGGCCATCTTGACCACAGTTTGTACTCGGCATCCTCATTCGCGTACCGCCACTGGTATTCGAAGGCGCCGTCCTTCCAGGGCACCGCGGCTTCGTCAGGTTGTTGGCGCGCCTTCAGCTCGGCGAACAGCGTGTCCACCAGGCGCTTGCGCGGCGCCATCGCGCTTGCGAAGTAGGCGTTCTCGGCATTCAGGTAGGCGAGGATCTCCGGGTCGTCGACGGTCGGATACTTCGGGTCACGCAGCCAGTGATACGGATCGTCGAGTGCGATCCCATGGTGGACGTACCGGTGCGCTTTACGCACCGCAATCGGCGGTTTCGTCGTGGACATGCCTGGTTCCGTGAAAGGGGGCGCGCACGCAGACAACGCCGCGAGCGCCAGGAAACCGCTACACAGCGCGGCGCGCAATCGTCAGTCGGGCAGGCCGAGCACGCGTTTCGCGACGATGTTGCGCTGAATCTCGTTCGAGCCCGAGTAGATCGACGCCGCGCGCTCACCGAGCCAGTTGCGCGTGCCGTCGAGTTCCGTTGCATCGAAGCCGCGACCCGTCCAGCCCAGGCCCCGAAAGCCGCGCAGTTCGACGAGCAGCGACGAACGTTCCTGCTGCAACTCGGTGCCATACATCTTGAAGATCGATGTGGCGGGCCCGGGCGTCTTTGCATCCTGGGTTTCTTCCACCGTGCGGCGCTGAGTCAGCCGGAACGCCTGCGAGTTCATCTGGTGACGAACCACTTTCGCGCGCATCGCATCGTCGCCGATTCGGCCGCGCTTCTGGCCCACGTACTTTCGCGCCGTGTCCACCACGCTCGGCCCGGGCTCGCGGGGGCCGCCACCCATGAGGCTCTGAATGCCGGACCGCTCGTGCTGCAGCAATCGCTTGCCCACGGTCCAGCCCTTGTTGATCTCGCCGATGAGGTCTTCCTTCTTGGCGATCGCGTTGTCGAAGAAGGTTTCGCAGAAGGGCGATGTGCCGCTGATCAGCTTGATCGGTTTGACCGTCACACCGGGCTGATCCATCGACAGCAGTACGAAGCTGATGCCTTCGTGTTTCGGAACGTTGGGATTGGTGCGCACGAGGGCGAACATCCAGTCGGCCCACTGTGCGCCCGATGTCCAGATCTTCTGTCCATTGATGACGAAGTGATCGCCGCGGTCTTCGGCGCGTGTGCGCAGACTCGCGAGGTCGGATCCGGCGGAAGGTTCGCTGTAGCCCTGACACCAGGCGAGTTCGCCGCGGACGATCGGTGGTATATGACGACGCTTCTGATCTTCCGTGCCGAGTTCGAGGAGCGTCGGGCCGATCATGCTGGTGCCCATGCCCATCAGCGGCGCGCGTGCGCCGATTGCGCGCATCTCGTCTATGAGTATCGCGTACTCGTCGCGGGTCAATCCGCCACCGCCGTACGCCTTGGGCCACATCGGCGCGGTCCAGCCGCGCTCTGCCATACGCTCGAGCCACAATTTCAGGTCGGGATGCTCGGGCTTGATCTTCGTGCTGCCCGTGAGGATCTGGCCCGGGCCGCGCGCGGCATCGGGACAATTGGCCTCGAGCCATGCGCGCGTTTCGCGGCGAAAATCTTCCAGAGCGCTCATCCATGTTCCCCCGTTCGTTATCGGGCAAGCATCTCGGATGCCCTCACAAAACTCAATAGCCGCGGTATGATCCAGGGCCATCGTCAGGGAAAATCACATGGCGCACGTCGAACCGCGCGCACCGGGAGAGGTGCCTTCACTGGCCGGCGTTCTCGAGGGTGCGAAGGCCGCAATGGGATTCGTGCCGAACAGCATGCTCACCATGGCCCACATGCCTCAGCTACCGATGGTCTTTTCGCTGCTCGCGAGCGTTGCGTTCGGGCGCGACGCCAAGCCGATGCTGCAGGCGTACGCAGCCGCGGTACCCGATCTCGACGACATGGAGCGCAGTCTGCCCGGCGAGCTCGTTCAGCTCGTCGCGTTCGCATCGAGCGTCGCGGCAGGATGTCGCTACTGTCAGGCGCACACGTCGCACAACGCCCACCGACAGGGAGCGGCCCGGGAAAAAATCGAAGCGGTGCTCGACTACGAAGCCTCACCGTTGTTCAACGACGCAGAGCGCGCGGCGATCGGGCTCGCACTCGCGGCCGGACGCGTGCCCAACGAAGCGGAAGCGTCGCACTTCGAGGCGTTGCGTAAACACTTCGACGACCGCCAGATCGTGCAGCTGGTCGCTGTGATCGCGCTGTTCGGCTTCCTCAACCGGTGGAACGATACGATGGCGACCACGCTCGAGGCTGCGCCGGTTGAGTTTGGGCGCGAGGCGCTGGCGGCATTTGCATGGCGCCCCGACAAGCACGAGGCGACCGGGCGATGAAGCACGTGTATCTCATCATGGCGATCACCGGTGCGGTCGTGCCCTATGTGTTCTTCGTGGACTTTTTCGGCGCGCACGGATTCTCACTCATCGGTTTTCTGAACGCCGTGTTCGCGAACAGCGCAGCCGCGGGCTTCGCCGCCGACCTGTTCATCAGCTCGTTCGTGTTCTGGCTCTACATGTTCTCGCGACCCGCGGCACCGAAACCATGGCTGTTCATCGCGCTGAATCTCGTGATCGGACTCTCCTGTGCCTTGCCGGCGTATCTGTACGCTGACGCCCGGTCGCGGGCGTTCTGAGTGCGGTTGCCATGAAGCCGTCGGACCACGCGGGCGATCCTGCGCTGGCGGACCCCCTCCCGGTGGATCCGTTCAGAGTCCTGGTCCGCTGGCTGGCGGACGCGAAGGGCAATACGTACGTCAATCCCGATGCCATGTGCGTCAGCACCGTAGGACCCGACGGCGCACCGCGCAG
>JBFKCZ010000003.1:0-19553 GCA_041620035.1 Pseudomonadales bacterium | reverse complement strand
GGCGTCCTCGTACTCGAGCACCCAGTCGCGCCACTGTTTCGACCCGTAGGTCATCATGCCGAGGCAAAGCCGCGACACGCTCAAACCGGTATTTCCGAGATTCGCGTACTTCATGTGTTCTCCCTCAATCGATAGATCGCCGTGTGACGGATGCGCGCAAACAGCTCGTGCGACTCGTCCGTGAGCACCGTGTCGTTGACGATGTAGTGATGGCCGTTGCGTTCGAATGCGTCCACGCACCGGCCCGCCACGACGATGGTTTGATCGACGGCGGTGCGCCGCAGGTGCTGCACCCGACTCGCAGTATGTATCGCCGGACCGTAGTCGAACGAATGGTGCAGCAGATAGATGGGCTGACTCGCGACCCACGCGGGATGCAGCCGCGCGCCGGCGCCGTAGAAGAGCGGTGAAGCCTCGTCCTGCTTCTGGCGCAGGAACGCCTCGGATTCCGCTCGCGAGATCGGCACCGCCCGCGCCCGCAGATCGGCTCCCTTCGGCACGTTCGAAGGCGACAGCCTCGGCAGCGGATCCGCCGGCGGCCGCGGTGTCCTGTCGAGGGGATCCGTCAGTTCAGCGAGCCACGGCGCGTCACCTGAACCGACACTACCGTCGACGCACGTCGTACCGTCCACACCCACAGAGAACTCACCGTCGCGAACGTCGATGGTCAGCGCGTCGTCCGGATAAACGGGGCGGCGGAACCGGACTTCTGCCCAGCCGTGATCGAGCCAGGAAACGCCCAACGACTCGATGATGGCGCCCACGGCCCAGCCATACACAGTCGCGCCACCGACCAGCGCGCCTCTGAAACCGCGCGCCTGAGCGGCAGCGGTCGAGTGAATGGGATTGCCCGGATTCGGCGCATCGGGATCCGGCATGAATGCACGGCGCGAGTGCACGACGGATTTCATACCACACGCCTGCTGCGCAGATCGGCGATGGCGGCGGTGTCGTAACCGAGCTCGGCGAGAATTTCGTCGGTGTGTTGTCCGAGCCTTGGCGGCTGCCGCGTCACACGCGGTGGGTCGCTCGATGCGGTGTATCCGGAGCCCACTACGCGCACACGGCCACCGGGATGGCGCGCCGATTCGATCTCTACGAGCGCCGCGCGCCCGTCGAACTGCGGATCGGCGGTGACCGCCGCGAAGTCACGGATCTCCGCGACGGGCACGCCAGCGTCGATCAGGCGCGGCAGCCAATGCGATGTGGGAAGCCGTGCGAACGCCTTCGAAAGGAGCGTATTCACCTCGGCGGTATTCGACACCCGCGCCGGCGCGGTGTGGAACGTCGGTTCGGTGTACCGCTCTGCCGCGCCTATGACGTCGAATAAAGCCGCCACCTGTGGCTCCTTCAAGGCCACGACCTGAATGAAACCATCGGCCGTCGCAAAGACGTTGGCAGTAGGCTGCAACGTGGGTGACCGATTGCCGAGGCGGTCCGGCTGCACACCGTTGACGAGATACGCCGACACCTGTGGTGCCTGTACCACCATGGCGGTATCGATCATCGCGACATCGAGCCGCTGTCCCAGTCCGGTGGCTTGTCGCCGGAACAGTGCAGCCGATATCGCAAAGGCCGCCTGCAGCGCAGTCGCCATGTCCACCGGCATGTAGCCCGTGCGCGTCGGCGGCGAGTCGGGGTGACCGTTGATCTCCATCATGCCGGACGCGGCCTGAATCGCGCCGTCGTACGCGGCCAGCCTCGACTTGGGACCGGTCTGGCCGTAACCGGAAATGGAGCAGTACACGAGATCGGGCTTGTGTTGGATCAGCGCAGCGTAGCCGAACCCGAGCCGATCCATGACACCGGGGGTGAAGTTCTCGACCACGGCATCGGCGCTGCGTACCAACGCTCTCACAATGGCGCGCGCTTCCGGCGCCTTCAGATCGAGGGTGAGACTCCGCTTGCCGATGTTGCAGGTGAGAAAAGACGGCGACATCTGACCGTCGTCCTTACCCGCCATCAATCCGCGCGTCTGATCGCCGGCGCCGGGCTGCTCGATCTTGATGACATCTGCACCCAGCTGCGCGAGCTGCGCGGTTGCAAACGGCCCGGCCAGCACCTGGCTGAAGTCGATGATGCGGATTCCTTCGAATGCGAGGGACATCGCTCAGAACTCGAGGCCGCGCGGCACACCCGACGTTTGTACCGCCTGCACCGCGGACATCACCGATCGCGCGCGTTCGCGTTCGTCCGGGGAGGTGTATCGCTGACCGTAGCTCATGCGCGACGCGTACTCACGGTGCTCGGCGACGAACTTAGGCAGATTGTCGTAGGTGGACACCTGGGTGAGCTCGAGGAGTTCTTCGTCGGTGATGACGTCGCGCATCTTCTGCCATTCGCCGCGCAGCGACAGCTGGTGCAGCTTGTCGCCGAGGTACTTCAGGCCGTGCAGTTCCAGTACATCGTGATACGTGCGCGTGGACCCGTAGAAGGACAGCGCCTGGCGGAGCGAATCGAGGCCCTTGTGAATCTCTTCGTCGTTCTCGCCGAACACCGTGTAGCCACTCGCTGCGATGTCGATGTCCGCCCAGGTGCGGCGCGAGCGCTCGAGTCCTACGCGCACGTTCGGCAACAGCACTTCGCGCATGTACTTGTCCGACATGATGCCGCCGTGCGGCAGGATGCCGTCGGCGACTTCGCCCGCCACCCGCGCCATCGCATCGCCGACCACCGCGAGGAAGATCTTCGGGCGCGGATAGTCGATGGGCCCCGGATTGAAGTTCGGCGTCATCAACGTGTACTTGTAGTGCTTGCCGAGGAACTCGGCCTTGCGGCCTTCCTGCCATGAGTCCCAGATGGCTTTCATCATCTGGATGTACTCCTTCATGCGTGGCGCAGGCGCACTCCACGTGCCACCGAAGCGGCGCTCGTTGTGCCCTTTCACCTGGCTGCCGAGGCCGATGGCAAAGCGACCCTTGCTGTAGTGCTGCAGATCCCACGCTTCCATGGCCAGCACCATCGGACTGCGCGGGAAGGCGATGGTGACCGTGGTGTCGAGCTCGATTCGCTCGGTCGCTCCCGCGGCGACCGTCATGGTGAGGATGGAGTCGTGGGCAAGTTCGCCGCAGGAGAGAAAGTCGTAACCGTGAGCTTCCGCCGCTCGCGCCGCATCGCCTACGCCCGTCAGCCAACCGCCGACACCCGTGCCGATCTTCATTGCAGTCCTCCCCGCTGTGGACCAAAACGATAGGCGAGGGCGGCGGCCGAAACTAGCCCCGGAGCCGAGCTTCCAGCTCCGGGGACAGTTTCCGTCTCCGGGGACAGTCTCCGGTTAGAGGGTGAAGCCGCCGCTGCGCAACAGATACGCGAACTCGCGCCGCTGATTCTCATCGAGCAGCTCGAAGATGCGCCGCAGTGCAGCCGACAGCTCGCCATTCAAGGTCCGCGTCGCGTTCGTCCGGCCTTCGAGCGCGACGTCGATTCGATCCGCATCGAAGCTTGCCGCTCCGAACAGGCTCGCGATGTCGCTCGTGGAGCGGTCGCGATCGAGCTTCGACTGCCCATAGGCGGTCTTCAGGCGATCGAGCACCTCGACGAGCGCACGGGTCTGCTCCTCACTGAGTTCGAGTTTCCAGGCCAGGTACCGCAACGGCCGCCGCACGCCGAACATGGGCCCGCTGTGCCAGGTGAACGCGACGTGACGTAACGCATCGCGGGATCGCTCCCGATGGCGCTCGTCGTCGGTGGAACGACAGCTCGTGGAATAACACGGGGTTGCGTAGCCATAGCGCCACGCCCGATGGAACGGGAACATAGATCATCTCCTTCACCGAGGCACATCGCACTCGATGGGTTGCACGTGCGGGCGACATGCCGCGCACGGTTCGATCCTATGCCCGACGGGTCAGGCGAACAAGACCGACGATCGCCGGCGTAACGCGGTTGTAAGCGATCACTTGCATTTCCCTTACAGCGTAGTCGACAACACAACGTGGACCCTTATGCCACCGAGGTAGGGACTCCTCTGGCCGCAAGGGCGGCACGGCACGGCTGCATGTCACTGTGGGGGGTGATGCGTTGGCCAAACTCCAAGTCCTGCTCGTCAATCTGAAAGTGTCCGAAGACAGCGATGACACCGAGCGTCTCCTCGCTGCGCACTGCAGCGTGGTGAGCGTGTCGGGATTCGATGCCGCACGCGAGACGCTGAAGCGGCGCCTGGTGGATGCCGCGTTCCTCAGTTTCGATTATCCGCAGCGCTTCATGCTCACGGCTGCGAGTCAATTCAAACAGGACCATCCCGCAACCCCCATGGTGATGATGAGCATCGAGCATTCCGAAGATCTCGTCATGTGGGCATTTCACGCCCGCATGTGGGACTTCGTCTGCAAGCCGGCATCGAACGCGGAACTGGATGTGTGCGTCGAGATGCTCAAAGCCGTGCGAGCGAACAAGATCGGTCAGAAGTTGCGGGCGCCCGTGATGCGGCCACGCCAGTTCACGGCCTTCGAACCGCCCGATACCCGTGATCTTCGCCTGCTCAAGGCGATCTACTTCGTGGAACGCCACTTCCGTGAGGACATCCGGAGCCGCGACATGGCCCGGCTGTGCAGTTTGAGTCCGTTTCACTTCAGTCGACTCTTCAAGGAAAAGTTCGGCGTGGGATTCCGGGAGTACGTGGTCGGCCGACGGCTCGCAGAAGCCCGCCGAATGCTCGCACGCAGCGGCGCCAGCATCGGTGGTGTCGCCTATGCAGTCGGCTTCAACGATGCCGCCTACTTCTCACGCATGTTCAGGCGGCACTTCGGGCAGAGTCCCTCTACGGTGGTGGGCGTGCCGCTGCCCACCGACTTCATAGACGGTTTCCGGCTGCCGCTGCCCGCGCAAAAGCACGTCTGAAGGCGCACCGGCGCACTTTGCGCCCCTAGCAAGCGCCTTCTACCGCAGAGCAATCCCCTCATAACGCCACGTTGATACTCGAGCGCCTACTCAGTGCCATCCCGGCGCCACTGTGGATCCGGGAAACATCCGAATCCATTCGAGGAGTTCCCATGAAGCAAGCAATTCTGAAGTTCCTGCGCGATGAAGAAGGTCTGACGACGGTCGAGTACGCGGTGGCCGGCGGGCTGATTGCCCTCGCTGTCGTCACCGCCTTCCAGCAGTTGGGCGTCACCGTCGGCGGTGTCATCACCGCCATCGACGCAATTCTGCCGTAAACGTGCGGCTCGAACGCGGATGCGACCGAGCCATGCGGCTCGTCCATCCGCCGACGAGACCGTTGAGGGGGCACCATGATCTACGAGATGCCGGGGCTGTCGCTGCTCGTGCTGGGCAGCTTCCTGAGCGGTGCCGCGATCGTCGATCTCCTCACGCGCCGGATTCCCAACGCACTCATCATCGGCTTTCTCGCCATCGCGGTCATGCTGCAAATCGGTCTTTCGGGATCCCTCGGGTTGGGATCCGCCATCGGCGGTCTCCTGGTCGCCCTCGCGTTGATGTTGCCCTTCTATGCGCTGGGCGGCATGGCCGCGGGCGACGTGAAGCTCACCGCGGCGGCCGCGACGTTTTTCGGACCGTTGGGCGCCGTGTCCGTCGTCGCGCTCACGCTGGTCTGGGGAGCCTTATTCGGTGGGCTTCTGCTCGCGAGCCGAGCGGTGCGCCGACGCATCGCCGGTGGAACTGCGTCGCCTGCCGACGACGGACGCTTCCCGTACGCAGGTGCGATCTGCGCCGGTGCGATCACCACCATCGCGCTGCAGGCACACGGCATCTCTCTGCTGAGCTGGAACTGAAGGCGAACCATGAACTCGAGCCTCGAGCTCACGCGCGCTCAACCCAGCTTCCTGGCGTACGCGTTCGCCAAACTGGCGCCGCGCCCAAAGCGACTGGCCGACACGGGGCTTTCGCGATCTTTCGTCTCCGAACTCGCGGTCAAACATCTCTTCGATGCGGGCGTGCTCTCCGTCTCGGAGCTGTCGCGCAAACTGGCGCTGAGCGGTGGCATCGTCGAAGACATCGTCCTCTTCATGCGCCAGGAGGCCATGGTCGAAGTCCTTGGCGCAGGCGGCCATGACCTCGGGCTGCGTCACCGGCTGACGGACCGGGGGCGCGTGGTTGCCCAGGATGCCTTTGCGCGCAGCGGCTACCTCGGACCGGCACCCATACCATTGACCGACTACCAGACGTTGGTCGCAGCACAGAGCGTGCACGATCAGCGCATCACGCGTCCTGGCATGTCGGCCGCGTTCGCCGACATCGTGATCAGCGATGAGATCGTCGATCAACTCGGGCCGGCATTGAACTCGGGGCGGGCGATCTTCGTCTACGGCGCCGCAGGATCGGGAAAGACCTATATCACCCATCGGCTGACACGCCTCTTCCAGGGCGAAGTTCTGCTGCCGCATGCGGTGATCACCGGATCTGCCGTGATTCCCATCTTCGATCCGGTCTTTCACCGCGTCTGCGACGACGAGGAGGCCCAGGGCATCCTTCTCGAAGAAGGGCACGATCCACGTCTCTTGCGCGTCGAGCGACCCGTCGTCATCAGCGGTGGCGAACTCACCATCGACATGCTGCAACTGCAGTTCGACCCGCATGCACGCAACTACAAGCCGCCGCTTCAACTCCTGGCAAACAACGGGATCTTCATCATCGACGACATGGGTCGGCAGCGCGCCGCACCCATGGAAGTGTTCAACCGATGGATCATTCCCATGGAAGCGCACAAGGATTACCTGAACCTTGGCGGCGGCCGTCACATCACGGTTCCCTTCGACGTGGTGCTGGTATTCACCACGAACATCCACCCGCTGGAACTGGCCGATGACGCGTTCCTCCGGCGCATCGGCTACAAGGTCGAATTCCGGCCGCTGAACCGCGAGCAGTACGGCGCCATCTGGCGCAACGAATGCACAACGCGCGGCATACCCGCCGACGAGACCATGCTCGAGTTCGCCATCGACGAGCTGCATCGGCCGAACGGCGTTCCGCTCCTCGCGTGCCACCCGCGCGATCTGCTCTCGATCGCGGTGGACCGGGCCGACTACCTGCAGGAGCCAAAACAACTGTCCGAGCAGGCCCTGCGCTGGGCCTGGAAGACGTATTTCGTATCACCCGGTGGCCGCAATGGCACGCCGGTCCCGAATTCCAGAGAAAGAGGCGAAAGACAATGATGCGACGTAGAGGAACCGTGCTCGTGGTGGTGAGTCTCGTGCTGGGCGCATTCGCCGCATGGGCTGCCAACGCGTGGGTTACACAACGCCTGAATGCAACTTCCGATGAGTCGGGCGACCTCGCGGTGGTCGCCGCGCTCGAGATTCCCTACGGCACGAAGATCGAAGCGCGGCATTTGCGAACGATCACCATGCCGGTGGGCAGCCGGCCGGAGAACGCGTTCGCAACGCCAGCCGATGTCGAAGGCAAAGTCTCGACCGCCGTCATCGCACGCAACGAACTCATCGTCGCGAGCCGGCTGGCCGATCACGAAGCCGGCAGCACACTCGCTGCACTCATTCAGTCGAAGATGCGCGCGATCACGGTGCGAGTCGACGACGTGGTGGGTGTGGCTGGATTTCTATTACCCGGCAATCGCGTGGACATCCTCGCCACGCGCATGGACCGCGCGAGTCGCAAGGCGACTTCGGAAACCATTCTGCGCGACGTGAAAGTGCTCGCCGTCGACCAGACCGCGGCCACGGAGAAGAACGACCCCGTCATCGTGCGCGCCGTGACATTGGAAATGACCCCGGCGCAAGCCGAATCCCTGGTCAAGGCCCGCGAAGAAGGCACGATTCAACTCGCGTTGCGCAATCCATTGGAAAAGGACGTGATCGAACCACCGAAGCCGCCGGTGGCACCAAGGGTCGTCGCCGCTGCACCACGTGTGCCGGCGATTACCAAGGTGACCGTGATACGTGGCACCACCGTCGACAACGAAAAGCCAAGGCTCTAGGAGATCGTCATGAGAAGTACTCCGATCGGCATTGCCTGTCTGACCAGCGCGTTTCTGGTCCTCATCGCCATCCGACCCGCCGGCGCGGCCGACACTCCTACCTTCGATGTGCTGCCGACCGGAGGTACCGTGTCGCTCAGGGTGCCTCTATTCAAGTCGCGGGTACTGCGTGCGGCGATACCGGCTGCGCGGGTGTCCGTGGGCAATCCAGACATCGCCGATCTGCTGATTCTCGGGGAAGGCGAACTGTACGTGCTCGGCAAGGATCTCGGCACGACGAACGTACTTCTCTGGGATCGACGCAATCAGCCGATCGGAACCGTGGAAGTCGAAGTGACGCATGACCTCGAGGCCCTGAAGCTCCGATTGCACCAGCTCTTTCCGGGCGACGCGATCGAAGCCTATTCCGTGCAGCGCTCGATCGCGCTCCGCGGCCGCGTGCAAAGTCTCGCCACCATGGAAGCGGCACTACGCATCGCCGAGGGTTATCTGGCACAGGTGCAGACAGACCAGCAGGCGACGCAATTTAAGCAGGACGAAAGTTCCCGGCGAGAAGACAAGACCGTGGGACGCGTGATCAACCTCATGCACGTCGCCGGCGCGCAACAGGTGATGCTGGAGGTGAAGGTCGCGGAAATCGCCCGGACCGAACTCAAGCGTCTGGACGCTCAGTTCAACGCGCTCAACATCGACCACAGCAAGTGGGCCGTTGGCGGCGTCAACGGTGGTGCGCGGTTTCCGGATGTCGTGTTCGAACCCGTTCGCATCCCCGACGGTTCGGGCGGCACCATCGAACTTCCGGGCGGACGCAGCCCCGTGTTCAGCCGCGATGCACCCTGGGGCCCCGCGATCAAGGAGTTCGCACCGAACGACATGGCCATTCAGGACCAGGGCTTCTTCGCGAGTTTTCTCTCGGAGACGTTTCTGTTCAATCTCGCGCTCGACGCGGCGAAGGAGAAAGGTCTCGCCAAAATTCTCGCGGAGCCGACGCTGACCACCCTGACCGGTCAGGAAGCGCGGTTTCTCTCCGGCGGCGAATTTCCAATTCCGGTTCCGCGGGGCGACGACGGCATCACCGTGACTTTCAAGGAGTTCGGGGTGGGCCTGACGTTTCTTCCCGTGGTGCTGGGCGCGGGCATCATCAATATCAAGGTGAACGTCAGTGTCAGCGAACTGGTCAATGCCAACTCGATCGGCATCCGCACCCCCGAGACGAGTGTTGCCTTCGTCGTGCCTTCGCTCGCGAAGCGCAGCGTCCTTGCAACCGTCGAGCTGCGCGAAGGACAGACCATGGGGCTCGCGGGCCTCATCAACGACAACGTGCGCGAAGTCGTGACCAAGTTCCCGGGTCTCGGCGATCTGCCGGTGCTCGGCGCGCTGTTCCGCAGCCAGGAGTTCCTGAAGAACGAAACCGAACTGGTCATTCTGGTGACACCGAAACTGGCCAAACCGATGTCGCCCGACAACATCCGGCTGCCGACCGATCGGTTCTACGAACCGACCGATACGGACTTCTACCTGATGGGCCGAACCGAAGGCTCGGCACCCCGAAACAAAGCAACGCAATGACCGCCACGAGGATCGCAGCATGAATCGTCAGAAGACCGCCTTCGCACTCCTGTCCGTCGGGATCCTGTCCCTGTGGGGTTGTTCGAATCAGCCGACCGCCACTGAACAGGACTTCGGCAATTCGGTACGTCAGATGGTGAGCGCGCAGACGCTGAACCCCGACGCCGGCGACACCGAGCCCGTCGAGTCCAGCGACCCGAAGCGTCTCGAGAAAGCGCTCGACACCTACCGTAACGACGTCTCCAAACCCGAGACGGTGCGCCGCGATCCGACCGTCGACATCTTCAGCCAGCAATCGCAATGAAAACGTCACGGCATCAACGCGGCATCATCGTCATTTTCGTGGCGATCGGACTCGTTGCGATGCTGGCGACGGCTGCGCTCGCGCTCGACGGGGCGCACGGCATGATCAACAAGACCCGGTTGCAGAACCTCGTCGACGCAGCCGCGCTGAGCGCTGCGAAAACCCTCGATCAGTCGAACGGCAATGTCACGGCGGCGCAGACCGAGGCGCTCGCCATGTTCACCGACAACGCGGGCTGGCAGGGCAACTCCGAGATTCAGAGCGCCTATTCCGCTGGCACGCTTTCGGTCTCTGTGCAGTTCTCCAATACACTCGAGCCGTTCGTGCCGGGCTCGGTTCCCGCGCAGTTCGTGCGCGTCGCCGCGACCAATCTGCGGCTGCCCGGCTGGTTCACGACCGTCGTGGGAATGAACGAAAAGGTCGTAGGCGCGAGCGCCGTATCCGGCCCGAGCCCGACCCTCGGCCGCGTCTGCAACATTGCACCGATGATGGCGTGCGGCGACGCGAGCGATCCCACCGATCCGTACTTCGGCTACACGCCGAACGAGCCCGACATCCTCAAGACGGCGGCAGCCGGCGGCAACTTTCAGGTAGGACCGGGAAATTTCCAGCTCGTGCGACTACCCGGGTCCCAGGGTGCCGCCGACGTGCGCCGGGCGTTGGCCGGCGACTACGACGCATGTGTAGAGACCCAGGCAGGTGCAATCGAAACCGAGCCCGGCAACACGGTCGGGCCGCTCGTGCAGGGAATCAACACCCGGTTTGGTGTGTACACGGGGCCGATGAACGGCACGCAGAGCATCTATCCACCCGATGTGATCGTCGAGCAACCCGCACCGCGACTGACCTACAACGCGACTACCGACCAGGTTCTCTACCAGGGCCTTCCCGTCGATCCGAACGCAATCACGTTCTTCGACCACGGCGACTACGAAAGCCTGCTGGGGAACGGGCCCTACGCCTATCCGCCCCCGGTCGGACAGTTCGGCCGCAGGATCCTCGCCATGCCGGTCGGTGACTGCACGGGCACGGTCAACGGCCAGGGCACCGTGCCGCTGCTCGGTGTGGCCTGCTTCTACCTGCTCCAGCAAGCCGTGCAGCAGGGCAACCAGAGTCACGTCTACGGACAGTTCGTCAGCGAGTGTGCGGTGACGGGCCGGCCGGGGCCCGCACCCGTGAGCGGACCTGGACCACACATCATTCAGCTCTACAAAGATCCCGGCGCGGTCGCCTCATGAGATTCGCCGGAACCACATCTCACGGTAGGCGCGGATCGATACTGGTCGAGTTCGCGATCTGCATACCGATCGTGCTGATGCTGCTCATCGCAACGGCGGAGCTCTCGCGCGCGCTCATGCAATACAACGTCCTCACCAAGACCATTCGCGACGCGGCCAGGTACGTTGCCTCAAATGCCTTCCACGGTTCCACTGGCGTTGTGCTGATCAACGCCGCACTCCGCACCGAAGCGGCAAACCTGGTGGTCTACGGCAACGCACAGGGCACGGGAACACCCATACTGCCGGGGCTCGCGCCTGCAGCGGTCACGCTCGCGGCAGCTGGCCCGGGGGATTTCACCGTGAGCGTGGCCTACACGTACCGGTCGATCTTCGCCTTCGTGCCGATGTTCGGCTTCTACTCGGATTTCACGACGGGATATCAGTTCAGACCACAGATCACCATGCGTGCGCTATGAAACTCCCAACACGACAACGCGGTCTTGCGGTGGTCGAGTTCTCGCTGGTCGCCACCACCGCGCTCGTGGCGGTCATCGGGCTGATCGAGATCGGCCGCGTCTTCTTCACGCTCAACGCGCTCGAGGAAGCCACCCGCCGCGGCGCACGCGTGGCCGCCGTATGCGCCGTGAACGATGCGCAGATCGCGAACATCGCCATCTTTTCCACATCGGGTACTCCCGGCGTCAGCAGCCTCGTCGGTGGGCTGACACCCAGCAACGTCGTTGTCGAGTACCTGAACGACAACGGGACGGTACTCGCCGATCCGATCGCCAACTACGGCAACATCGCTTACGTTCGCGTACGCATCGCGAACCTTCAACATCGCCTGCTCATACCCATCTTCTTCCGCACCTTCACGCTGCCGGCGTTTGCGACCACGTTGCCGCGCGAGAGCCTGGGTGTGTACCCGACCGGGGTATCGACATGCTGAAGCGCGAAGGGGAATAGATCGTGCCGCGACGCGCCCACATCATCGTCGCCGGTCGCAATCTCGCGTCCGTCGACCGGCATGCCAGACTACTCATGGAGCATGGCAACTACGACGTGCGACGAAGCCATCTGGCGAACGGGTCTGCGGACCCACTCAAGGGCAGCGACGATACACCGCAACTCCTGCTGTTGTGCCTGGACTCGGCGGGATCGGCGGAACTCAACGAACTCTCGAGTCGCCCGGCCGACCGCCGCCCGCCGACGATCGTCATCGCACCGCAGGAACATCCGGAACTGATGCGCGAAGCCATGCGGGCGGGCTGCCGCGACTTCTTCGTCGAGCCGGTGAGCGAGCCGGATCTCATCGCCTCGGCGGGCCGCGTCCTTCTGGAATTCCAGACGAATGCACGCATTCGCACGAACGTCATCGCGATCGTCAACTCGGTCGGCGGCCAAGGCGCGTCGTTCATCGCCGTGAACCTCGCGCATGCACTGCAAACGGTCTGCGACGAACGCACCGCGCTGGTCGACCTCGACATTCAGTATGCACCGTTGGGCCAGTACCTCGAGCTGCAGGGCCGGCTCGGTCTGGTCGAGGCGGTGACACATGCGAGAGACCTCGACGAGATCGCGTTGCGTGCTTACCTGGCACGCCACGACTGCGGCATCTCTCTGCTGGGTGGCGTGCGTGGCGCCGGCCTGGTTCAGATGGATACCGGCTCGAGTACGCTGGTCGAGAACTGGAACCGCACATTGCATCTTCTGAGCGGCGACTTCGAACAGATCGTGATCGACGTCCCGCGCCACTTGGACGCTTTGGGCATCGCTACGCTGCAGCGCGCCGATACTGTGCTGCTGATCTTGCAGCAGTCACTGCAATCGATCCGCGACGCCGCCTATCTGCGTCAACTGCTCCGCAACGAGTTGCACGTCCCATCGTCCAGCATCCGGTGTCTGGTCAATCGCCACGAAAAGCGTGCATCGGTCGAACTGAGCGACGTCAAGCGCGCCCTGAAGGCCGACAACATCGGTGTGCTGCCCAACGACTACCCGGCCGCGGCGCAGAGTATCGAACTGGGCAAACCACTGCTCGAGCACGCGCCTCGGTCGCCACTGGCTCGCGCGCTCAAGGCCCTCGCGCACGAAGTCAGCGGGCTCACGGTAGAACGCAAGGTCAGGCGGACCATGTCCCTTTCTAGTCTGTTCAGGAGTTGACGATGGTAGCCCCGTTCAAACGATTCGCCGGCAACGCCCGACCGCAGCAGAAGGACGAGCGGGCGCCGGACATCGACAGCACGCCGCGCGCCCTGACCCCGCTCGAACAGGATTGGAAACGGCGCGTACACGAGCGGCTCCTCGAAGTGCTCGATCTGTCTCTCATTCACACGATGGCGAAGGAGGCCGCCCGCGCGCAGATCCGCGTGATCAGCGACAACCTCATTACCGAGGCGTCGGCGCCGCTGAGTGCCAGCCAGCGTATACAGGTGGTACAGAGCATCGAGGATGAAGTACTCGGATTGGGCCCGCTCGAACGTCTGCTTGCCGACCCGAGCGTCTCCGACGTGCTGGTCAATGGGGCCAAACAGGTGTACGTCGAACGGCACGGCAGGCTGAGCTTGACCGACGTCCAGTTTCACGACGATCGTCATGTGCTCAACATCATCGATCGAATCGTGTCGGCCATCGGGCGCCGCATCGACGAATCGTCACCGATGGTCGATGCCCGCCTCGCGGACGGGTCGCGCGTGAACGTGATCATTCCACCCCTCGCCCTCGACGGGCCCGTGATGTCGATCCGGCGTTTCGGTGTGGAGCGAATCTCCATCGAGAGGCTCGTGGAACTCGGTTCGCTCAGTCAGCCCGTTGCCAACATGCTGAAGGCCGTCGTCGAGGCGCGGCTGAACGTACTGGTCTCGGGTGGTACCGGCGCCGGCAAAACCACCTTGCTCAATGTGCTCTCCGGCTTCATTCCGGCGGACCAGCGCATCGTGACCATCGAAGACTCGGCCGAACTGCAATTGCGGCAGCCACATGTGGTTCGCCTGGAAACGCGACCGCCCAACATCGAGGGAAAGGGAGAAGTCACCGCCAGAGATCTCGTGCGCAACAGCCTGAGGATGCGTCCGGAACGGATCATCGTCGGCGAAGTGCGGGGCGCCGAAGCGCTCGACATGCTGCAGGCAATGAACACCGGCCATGACGGCTCGCTCACGACGGTTCATGCAAACACGCCGCGTGACGCACTCGGCCGGGTCGAGAACATGGTCTCGATGTCCGGAGTGAACTTCCCCATGCGTACGCTGCGCGCACAGATCGCATCCGCCATCAACGTCGTCGTTCAGATCGCGCGCCACGAAGACGGCAGGCGTCGCCTGGTGAGCGTTCAGGAGATCAACGGCATGGAAGGCGACATCATCACCATGTCGGAGCTGTTCGCATTCACACGGCGCGGCAAGGACGCGGAAGGCAACGTCCTCGGCGAGCTGAAGGCCACGGGCATCATCCCCGCGTTCCACAAAGTGGTCACCGCCAAGGGAATCGACCTGCCCATCGAGACGTTCGATCCAAGGTGGGGAGGGAAGCGATGACGGAAACCTCCATGTTCACGTTCGTCGCGATGGTATTCATCGCCGTGTTTCTGCTGGCGCAAGGCACCATGATCCCGGTGTTCGGGGAGTCGAGGAAGATGCGTCGGCTGCTCCGGGAACGGCTGCAGGAAATCGACGACGGGTCGGGCGAAGAAGGCATCACTTCGCTCATGCGCGATCGCTACCTGCGCGACCTGCCGGCGGCGGAACGATGGCTGGAGACGCTGCCGTTCATGGAATCGCTGCGGCGGATGCTCGATCAGTCCGGCATGAACGTGCGTGCGTATCGGCTCGTGCTCCTCTCCGCTGTGCTCGGCGTTGCGGCGTTTGCGCTCACCTGGGGCGCAACGCGAATGATCTGGCTCGCACTTGCCATGATGATCGCGGCCGCAGCCACGCCATACTTCTTCGTGAGCCGCGCCCGCACCCAACGCATTGCTCGAATCGAAGAGCAGTTGCCCGACGCCATCGATGTCATCCGCCGCGCGCTGCGCGCGGGACATCCGTTCAACTCGGCGATCAAGCTGGTGGCGGAGGACATGGAGAACCCGATCGCACATGAATTCGAGCAGACGTTCTCCGACATCAACTACGGTAACGACGTCCGACGCGCCATGCTTGGCCTGCTGTCGCGTGTGCCGAGCGTGACGATCATGACGCTCGTCACCTCGGTTCTGGTGCAGAAGGAAACCGGAGGCAATCTCGCCGACATCCTTTCCCAGATAGCCGGGGTCGTGCGTGGCCGGTTCCGCTTCCAGCGCCGCGTGAAGACGCTCTCTGCCGAAGGCCGCATGTCCGCGTGGGTGCTCGCGATGGTTCCGCTCGGCATGTTCGTGCTGATTTCGATCGCGAACCCGGATTACATGCCAATGCTGCTGAACGATGAAACCGGCCGGAAGATCGTCGCCTTCGCATTCGTCTGGGGCGCAATCGGCATCTTCTTCATCCGCCGAATCATACGAATCGAGGTGTAGCCCATGGAGATCATCCTGCAGTACCTCGGAACGGTCACATCGGATCCCGCCTCGATCCGAATCATATTCATCGTCCTTGCCGCCGGTACCGTCTTCGTGTTCGGTTTGGGCGTGTCGTGGCTAGCGCTGGGCGCCTCCGACCCGTTACGACGTCGCCTGAGCCGAGTGGCGGCAGAGGAGCCCGAACGCAACCACCGAAGGCGCGTCAGCATCAACACGCTCGTGGGGCCCGTCGCACAGTACGTGCTGCCGAAGGAAGAAATCGAGCGGTCGAAAACCAACGAGAAACTCGTGCACGCGGGATTCCGGTCGGTCAACGCGCTGCAGGTGTTCTATGCGACGAAGGCCGTGCTCGCGATTACGCTGCCTGCTCTGGTCGTGTTCATGTGTCAGTGGTTTCCCTCGGTCACCACCAATTCCGTCATCATCTACTCATTGATCGGCGCGGGCGCCGGCGTGTTCGGACCCAACTACGTACTGGATCGTCTGCTGCAGCGTCGGCAGCGCAAGCTGCGCCACGGATTTCCCGACGCGCTCGATCTGCTGGTTACCTGCGTCGAGGCGGGGCTCGGCCTGTCGCAGGCGATCGAGCGGGTCGCCCGCGAGCTCTCCGTCAGCCATCCCGAGTTGGCGATGGAACTCGCGCTCGTCAATGCGGAGACGCGAGCTGGAGTCGAAAATGTCGCCGCGCTCAAGAACCTCGTCAATCGTTGCGGGCTCGAAGACATTCGCGGTCTGGTGAGCCTGTTGGTGCAGACGATCCGCTTCGGTACGAGTGTGGCGGAGTCGTTGCGCGTCTACTCGGAAGAGTTCCGCGACAAACGCACGCAGGCGGCTGAGGAGCAGGCCGCCAAGATCGGCACCAAGCTGATCTTCCCGCTGGTGCTCTTCCTGTTCCCGGGGTTCTTCGTCGTCGTGGTAGGCCCGGCCGTGATTGCGCTCGGCAAGGTGTTCGACAATTTCTGATGCGAAGGAGAAGTACCATGTCGTTGAAAGCCGTTTGCATCGTGGTCTGCGTCTTTGCCATTGCCGGCTGCGCCGTGACATCGCCCGCGCCGACCGAACAGCCCGAAGTGTACGAACAGCTGCTCGCGGGTGGCGATCAGGCCGCGCGAAGAGGTGACTTCCGCACCGCCTTGGATCTGTTTCGTCGCGCGGTGCGCGTTCAACCCACCATCGATGGCTGGATGCGCGTCGGCGCCGCTGCCGAAGCATTCGGGCCCAGCCGGATGGCGGAGGCACTGTTCGCCTACGAACAGGTCCTCGAACTCGATCCGAAGCACATCGACGCGCTCGAACACGTGGGCAGTCTTTACATGCAGAGCAAGCAGTACTCGCTCGCGAGAGGTTACTTCGATCGCGTGCTGCTCATCGACGCCACCCGATGGCAGTCATACAACACGCTAGGCGTGATCGCCGACCACGAAGGCAACACCACACTGGCGCTCGACTACTATCGCGACGCGCTGGACCTGAATCCTACTTCGGCGGTCATCCTGAACAATCTGGGATACGTTCGATTCCGCATCGGCCACCTCGACACCGCGATGAACGATTTCCAGCTGGCTCTCAACTACGACCCGGGATACACCGCGGCCTGGATGAACCTTGGACGTCTGTACGCCGTCAAGCGCCGCTATCCCGATGGCCTCAGCGTGCTGCTCAAGGTGCTGCCGCTCGCCGTTGCCTATCACGAAGTGGGCTACATCGCGCTGCGGCAGAACGACCTGGATGCCGCCGAGATGTATCTACGGCAGGCGGTGGACGAATCGCCAACCTACTACGAAGAGGCGCACGCTGGCCTGAAGCAGGTGGCCGAACAGCGATCCAGACAACGCGGAGCGCGAACGCGCAGCTGATTCACTCGCCGGCGGGGGCTGGCCCGGCAGCCACAGGGCGATGATGGTCGACCCAGCGCAGTCTGGACGCGTCCGCTCCGCCCCGACAAGATGGCTGACCGCCGGGGTGTCGGACGGTTGTCCACCATTGGAGGATCGCTATGCGGTGCACGCGGCTGCCAATGATCGCCATCTCGTTCATGTTGTCGGCCATGGGTTGGGCGGATACTCCGGAGCGCCCTGCCTCGCTGGGTGAATTTTTGTCCGCGCACGGTCACCCCAACACCGCGGCGTGCACGCTGACTAGCACCGACTATGGCATCCACCAGCTGCTGGTCTTCCAGTTTGCAGACAAGGGCGATAACGACGCGGATCAGGCAGAAGCGGTCGCGCTTCTTCGCCTGCTAGCGCCCGGTGTCGCGGAGGCAGGCTTTCGCTTCGTCGGATTCGAACCCACGCGCAACTGGGACAAGTGCCGCACGCGCTCCCCGGAGTTTCTCTTCTGGCGCGACTACGACGACAACTGGCGCCTCATGCGCGATGCACCGATCGACTACCTCGCGCGCCTCGCAGCCGAACTGCCCGAGGCCCAGCGCGGCACCCCCGCAGAAGCGCATGTGCTGTTCTCGTTGGGCCACGTGGAGCAGCGCCTCGGCCGCATCGAGGCGAGTGTCGCGCACTTCGAAGAGGCATACGAAGTGTTGTCGGATGCCGGGGATCCGAAGGGCATCAGCGCCAATGTGCTTGTACCACTGATTCACCACTACTTCGGCGACGGCCGCGACGAGGCGCGCGCGCTGCAGTTTCTGAAGGCCTATGCGCTCGTCGTGGACGCGAAAGAGGGAGACAAATACCTACCATTGATCAAGGTCGCGCCCGTTTACCCGCGCAGCGCGCAGCGCGCGGGACGAGAAGGCTACGTGTTGCTCGAGTTCACCGTCGACGTCGAAGGGCGAGTCAGAGACCCGGTGGTCGTGGAGGAAAATCCGCCGGAGGAATTTCGCGCAGCAGCGATCGCGGCTACGAAAGAGTTCCGATACGTGCCTCGTGTAGTGAACGGAGAGTTCGTGCCGGTATCGGGCGTACGAAACCTTGTGGTGTTCAGGCTTCAATGAGCCTGCGCCGCGACTATTTGTTGAGCTTCGGTAATCCGTCCGTCTTGCTGCCCAACTGTCCAGGCGCGTACTCGATGAGTTCCACGATGTGCCCATCGGGGTCGGGAAAACACACCACCCCCAGGACGCCGATGACGGGATCGGGGTCGCGCAGCGGTTGAGTCGGCTTCAATCCCTTCGCCATCAGATCCCGCGTAGCGGCCTGGATGTTGCGCGTGAGCAATGCCATCACCCGCGGCATACGCTCGTCAGGGGGCCGTGTCGCGTTCTCGTCGACCCACTTCGGCTTCAGCCACTCGATGAGATCGATGCGCGTCTGCACAGCGCCCTGCTCGCTGGCCGGCAGCACGAGCTGAACGGCCTTACCCTGCGCGCCGGATACCATGTTGAAGTTGCGGCCCACGTAGTCGGGCCATTGCACGTTGCGGTTGTCCTTGATGACCTCGAAGCCGAAATGACCATAGAACGCCATGGACCGCTCGACGTTCGAGCACGGCAGAATGAAGTGAAAGATCGAGCGGATGTTCCAGTCCGACATGGCTAACCGCCGACGCTGTATGCGACCCGCACGCCGTAGGTACGGGGCGGGAAGTAGGACACGAACGTGTTGTTTCCCGTCGACAATCCGTCCGACACCGTCACGCCTCGAACGTTGTCTTCGTCCGCGAGGTTCCTGACGAATCCGTCGACCGTCCATTTCTCGTCGGCTGCCGTCCACACCAACCTGGCATCGGCTGTGTCGAAGGAGCTGACGCGATGCCGTGGCACGTTCTGAACGCGCAGATACATCTCGTCCTGCCAGTACCAGTCGACGCGCGCAGCCAGCGTGCCATTGTCGCCGAGGTAGAAATCGTAGTTCGCCGACAGACCCACCGAGTACTCCGGCGCACGGTTCAACGTGTCGCCCGACAGATCGATTGCAGGCGTGAACTGGTACTTATCGAACTCCGCATCGAGCCAGTTCACGTTCCCAGTCAGGGTCAGCGCGCTTGTTGCCAGCCAGGTGGCCTCGATTTCGACACCTTGAATGGTCGCCGCGGCGGCATTGTCCGTCGTGAACGACGTGAATTCGAGGAAGTTCACCTGCAGATCCTGGTAGTCGTAGT
>JBFKCZ010000002.1:0-20961 GCA_041620035.1 Pseudomonadales bacterium | reverse complement strand
GCCGACATGATGATTCGCGAAGGCGTACTCGCCGACCCGAAAGTGGATGCGATATTCGGTCTGCACGCCATGCAATCGAGCCCCGTCGGTCAGGTCTCGTTGCGCGCGCTCGGTACGATGGCGAGCGCCGATCGCTACGAACTGACCATCACCGGCAGTCAGACTCATGGCGCCATGTCGTGGGCGGGCGTCGATCCGATCGTGGTCGGTGCGCAGATCGTGTCCGCGTTTCAGTCCATCGTCAGCCGCAACATCGATATCACCGCGGCGCCGGCGATCGTTACCGTCGGCACGTTCAATTCGGGTGTTCGCAACAACATCATTCCCGACGTGGCGACGTTGACCGGTACGATTCGAACCTTCGACCCGCAGGTACAGAAGTTCATTCACGCGCGCATGCGCAGTATCGCTTCCGGCATTGCGGAGGGGATGGGTGCCACTGCGAAACTGGACATCGTCGAGGCCACACCCGTGACGTTCAACGATGCTCGGCTGACCCGCGCGATGCGACCCACCCTGGAACGTGTGTTCGGTGCGTCGAACGTGCTCGACAGTCCGCTCATCACGGGTGCGGAGGACTTCGCGTACTACCAGCAGCACGTGCCGGGTCTCTTCTTCTTTCTCGGTGTCCGTTCGGCGGCGGTTCCGGTGGAAAAGGCGGTTCCCAATCATTCCCCGTTCTTCGACGCCGACGAGGCCGCGCTGCCGGATGGGGTGCGGGCGCTTGCGAGCCTTGCAATGGATTACCTTTCGACGCCTGCACCGTGAACTCGCGCCGGAAATCCGACGCTTGCACTCGGAAGATGTGACGGCCGTCAAACTGCGCTGACGTGGGCCACCTAGAATCTGCCGGTGATCGCGTGGCCAGGACGACACGTGGGAAATCGATCGATCGTTGCGGCACTGCTCGCGCTGGCCATGTGTGTGCTCGCAGCGCCCGCGCGCGCCGACCTTGCGGCTGCGCCCGCGTGGTTCAACCCGGCATGGCACTACCGCGTTCCGATCGCGATTCCGCCGGCCGCCGCGGTGAATTCCACCATCGTCGCGAACGTCAACTTCAACACGCTGCTCACCCAGCTTGGCATCAACCCGGCGAGTGTCGATTTCGACGAGTCGTCGCCGCGACTCGTGCGACCCAACGGCGCACTCGTCTCGGTTGCCGAATTCAACGATCGCGTGTTCAACAACGCGCTCGATGCCGCGAACAACGGTCAGGGGGAGGTCCGCTTCCTGCTTCAGGATGCGCCCGCCGCTGGCGTGTACTACCTCTACTTCGACATCGTCGGCAACGGCGCGAAGCCAGCCAGCACGGCCACACCCATCAACGGCAATTTCGAACAGTCCGCGGGATCGGTGCCCACTTCCTGGGTGCGTTCCGCGCTGAACGCCAACGGTGCGCAGAACAACGAGGTTCATCGAACCACACTGGGCAGCACAACGACGGTGGCCGCGGGTTGCAGCACCTCGGCGCAGTCCGTCAGCACGAGCCCTCTGAACAACGGTACGGTCGCTACCGGCGAAGCGTGGGCACTGCTCGGTTATCGCGACAATTGCGAGGATGGAACGTCGGGTAACGAAACGATTCGTCTCGCACGCGACATTGCCGTTCCGGCCGGAACCGCGGCAGGCAACCTGACATTCAACTTCCAGGTGCAGGGCTGGGACGGTATCACCTCAGCCACCAACTACGACTGGTTCATCTTCTACGTCAACGGCACGCCCGTGAACCACACCACGCTCGGCATCAACAACACGCCGGCGCCGCAGCTGGTGATCGAGGCCTCCCGGCTGGGTCGCAACGGGTACAGCTCGGGCTATCTCGATCACGGCTGGAAGCTCGCAACACTCAATCTCTCGGCGTTCGCGGGCACCACCATCAACTTCCGAATCGAGGCGCGCTTCTCATCGAGCGACAACAGTTATCGATCGTGGGTGAAGATCGATGATGTCGCGTGGAGTGTGCAGGCCGGCACGTTGGGACAGCCGCAGGGTTTCGGCGCCAACGTCACGTCGCCGAACGACACGGCGGTAACGACGCCGTCGGTACTGACCGCCAACCAGCCCGTCGTACTGCGTGCCGCGATCGACGCCACGGTACAGTCGGTGCGCGCCGACATCTTCGATCAGTCCGGTACGCTCGTGGCCGCGAATCGTCTGCTGTTCGACGACGGCACGCACGGTGACGCGGTCGCGGGCGATCGCATCTACACCAACAATGGCTCGGTGCCGGCCGACCCTACCTACGTGATCCTGCCGACGGATCCTCCGGGTACCGCATGGCGCGTACGCGTGTTCGCGAGAGACGCATCGGTGTCGAGCGGTGGTGCCGCCAACAACGGTCTCGTGCTGCGTCCGGGGCAGCCCGCCACACCGCTCAATCAGTCGAACTACTTCAACATCGACGAACAGGCCTTCAGTGTCGTGTTCACGCGCATCGAGGTCAGCAAGTCGATCACGACGCTCAGCGATCCGATCAACGGCACCTCCGCGCCGAAGGCGATTCCCGGGGCGGTGGCGCGCTACACGGTGACGGCGGTGAATCGTGGCCCCGGCAGCGCGGACATCAATACCGTCGTCGTCGTGGATGCGCTGCCCGCGGCCGTCACCGCCATGTGCGTGACCAGCGCCTGCGCGGGTGGTAGTACACCGGTCGTGTTCGACGACAGCGCATCGCCCGTGCCCACGGGTCTTACGTTCGTCTACGCAAGCCACGTGTCGTACTCCACCGACGGCGTCAGCTTCAGCTACGTCCCGGTGCCGGATGCCGCTGGGTTCGACACGGCCATCACGCATGTCCGTATCGCACCAGCTGGCCCGATGAGTCCGCCGACCGTCGCGGGCGACCCTTCGTTCGTGCTGCGCTACGTCATCCGACTCGACTGACGGGTCGCCTCAGCAATTAAGATGTCGTGGTGATCAAGGTCGTCCTGGAAACCGCTCCGAGCGGACGCGCCAAGTGCAAGGGCTGTGGCAAACCGATTGCCAAAGACTACCTGCGGCTCGGTGAGCAGCTGCCGAATCCGTTCGGTGAAGGCGACATGACGCTCTGGTTCCATCCGATCTGTGCGGCACACAAGCGCCCCGAGGTGCTGCTCGAAGTCGAGGCGGCGCAGGCCGCCGTCACCGCCGAGATGCGCAACATTGCACAGGTTGGCATCGACCATCCGCGACTGCCCCGCATCGACGGTGTCGAGCGTGCATCGAGCGGTCGTGCCCGCTGCCGCCACTGCCGCGAGCTGATCGAGCGGGACGCCTGGCGCGTGCCGCTCTCGATCTATCGGGAGGGCATGTTCAACCCGATGGGATTCATTCACGCGCAGTGCGCTGCCGAGTACTTCGGAACCGATGCGTTGTTGCCCCGACTCACCCATTTCGGGAGCGAACTCGGTGATCGTGAGATCGAGTCGCTGCGACGGGCGCTGCTCAGAGACGAGTGAGCGGGATCAGCGCGCGCGCTCGAGTATCTCGAGCAGGCGAACATCCTGATCGCGCTCCTTCGTCAGATGCGAGCGCATGTCCTCGCGAAGGGTGTTCAGGGAATTGAGAAACTCCCGCATCATCACGACCCATACGTACAGGCCGGATTCGGTGAGCCGATAGCTGCGTGCGTCTTCGGTGATTGCGCCGATTGCGCGCAGTGCCGTGATCTCCTTCATGATGCTGCGGCGGAAGCGGCCCCCATACTTCTCCTCGATGGACGACTTCGACAGTTCGAGTCCGAACAGCTTGATCAAGAGATCGAATCGCATGCGCTCCGTGATCGTCAGACGGTGTAGCGCCGTGGCCGCCGACTGCCCTTGCGACACGCGGCGCACGTACCGCGAGATGGAGAACGTGTTGGAGTAGAGCGTGCCGCCCAGATAGCTGAAAGCGCCGCTGCCCACACCGGCATAGTCGTCGTGGTAGGCCATGTACTCATCGATGCTGTCGGGGTTGCTCGAAAAGCACCAGATCGACGAGCGCGGCATCGTGGGCTCCAGCGCGCGGCGAATGCGCCGGTACTGTGCCTGTTCGCGATGTGTGGTTGGCCCCATGCGTTCGCGAACCTGCGGGAGCGAACCGCGACTGGTCATGAGTGGGTAGAACGACGCCTGGTTCACACTCGTCAGGCTCAGGACGGTTTCCAGATCGCGCTGCAGTATCGCGTCGGTCTGCCCCGGCAGGTTGAACATCATGTCGATGTTGAGGGTCGGAAAGCGCCGTCCCACCCCTTCGAGTGCGGCGATGATCTGTGAGCGCGTGCCATACACGCTGCGCCCCATCCGCTCCAGTAGACCATCGTCGAAACTCTGAACGCCGACGGAGAGACGGTTCACCCCAGCGGTGCGGAGCAGTTCCAGCACGGTTTCGGTGAGGTGCGAGGGATTCGTCTCGACGGCGATGTGGCGGAGCGGGAAGCGTGAGCGCGCATGAGCGATCAGACCCGCGAGTGCATCGGGTAGAACCGTCGGCGTGCCGCCGCCCACATAGAGATCCTGAAACGCGAAACCCGCATCCGCGTAGCGGTCGATTTCGTCGCGGACCGCCGCGAAGTAGGGCGCTGCCCGCGACTCGCGGAACTTCACCCGGTGAAACGTGCAGAAAGGACACAGCGAAGGGCAGAACGGAATGTGGACGTACAGCTGTCCGGCGCGGCGCACCTCGTCTGCGGCGGGGTCGATGGGAGTGACGTCGTGGTCGAGTGTCATGCTGCGCGCGAGCGCGCGGCGCATCACTGCCCCAACGATCTCGGCGCGCCAGGCGATCAATGGTCCGCTCCCAAGCTTGCCGCGGGCACTGCGTCGATCAGCCCCTGCTTCAAGAGCACCTTCAATCCCTCGCGCTTGCTCAGTGGCGACAGGCGGTCGCGGTGCTTCGTCACGTAGTCGACGACCCATGCCGGGTCGGTCTTCGAATACTCGCGCAAGGCCCAGCCGATGCCCTTGCGCAGAAAGAACTCGCGCTCCGCCATCGACGGTGCAATCGCTGCTTCGAGCAGATTCACATCGGTTGTCGCCTTCGCCTTCAACTGACACAGAATCGCCGAGCGGCGCAGCCAGATGTCATCGCGCTTCGCCCACCGCCGCATCACGGGCTTCAGCGTGGCGGGATAGTTCGCCACGAGTTCGCCCACCAGGTGGATCGAGACCTCGTCGACGAAGTCCCACCAGGCGCCTTCGACGACGAGTTTCTCGTACAGTGGCAGCACGTGTGGTGTCCGATAGTCGCGGAAGCGCTTGGCGCGTGCGATGCCCACGGCCACGTAGCGCTCTTCCCGAAAGCGGGCACCGTCCCACACGGCGCGAATGGCACGCTCCCACTCGGCCGCGGTCGCGAACTCGTGTGCTTGCACCAGGTCGGCCGTCACCTACTTGACCATGGGAGCGGTCAAACCCGCGTAGGGCATCGCCGACTTCATGTAGGCCTGTTGTGCCTTTGCGCGTTCGGCGTTGCCTTCGCGCGCGAGGCGCCAGTGCAGCGCTCTGGTGAATTCGGAACCTTTCGTCATGGGTGCATGTTACTGGCCGAAACGATGCGCTGATTCGAGATGCTCGCTCTCCTCGGCCGTGTTCGATCGCCCGAGCGATGCGTTGCGATGCGGAAATCGACCGAATCGCCGGATGATGTCCCGATGCGCATGGGCGTAGCGCAGATAGTTGCCCGTGAGGTGACGGAAGCCCTTGGGTGTTTCGTCGCGCAGCCGCGTGAACAGTTCGACACTGCGCGTCTGATCGGTGAGCGACTCCGAGTGTTCGAAGGGCAGGTAGAAGAAGGCGCGTTCGTCGAATTCGAGACTTCGATCCTGTTCTTCCGCCAGGCCGGCTTGCGCGGCCGCAAGGGCGAGGTGATCGGTGGCGAACGCCGCGGCCGTGCCGCGATGAATCTGGCGGGAAAACTGGTCGGTGAGGACGATGTAGGCGAGCGAGCCCCGTGGAGACGTACACCATTCGCGGAAGCCCCCTGCCGCCGCCTGCGCCAGCACGCCATGGAAACGGTTGCGGATCTCCGCGTCGAATTCAGGTGAGGGTTCGAACCAGCGGCGCCGGAACTCATCGGTGGAGAATCCATCTTCGAGCGGTCCGAACCAGAGATCGAGAATGGATTCCACCTCGGTCATGCGCTTGCCGTAGCGAAGCCGGGCAGCGCGCGGTGGAGACAGGCCGTTGCATCGGCGTCGATCGGTTCGCCGTGTGCCATCACCAGGCGTTCCGGGGCCCACGCCTGCATGCGTGCGAAACATGCGCGGGCACGGCGGCGACCCTGTCCGAAGAAACTGAGGCGCCAGTCGAGCGGCATCCCGCCGTGCGGCAGGGTGACGCCGGCCAGACGCGCAAGCAGACGATCCTTCGCCGAAAGCGAACGCGGATCGAACCGTTCGATGAGGTCCGTGACGATGAGCGTGCGGCTGGCACGGTGGTGGAACACCGCTTCCTTCATCAGCGGGCTGCCTTCGAAAACCAGGTGGTCTATCTCGCACTGCCATCCCGGATCGGGTTCCGATAGTGCCTTCAAAGCGAGCCGCGGCAGCTTGGGTGCCACGCCCGGTGCGGCGAGGCAGGTTGCCCCGGGATATGCAGCCGCCCAGCCTTCGATGAACAGGTGGTGCAACGGGTTCGGCGCCACCAGGTAGGCGATCTCGCCGAGTGCGTCGAGTCGCGCGCCGAGGACCGCGCTGTATCGAATCGGTGAGTGCAGCCAGAGGCGACCGTCATTCAGCCGGATCACGGTCATCCGCGTCGGGTAGGACATGGTGTAGAACTTCACGGGTGGGCCTTCGGCGATCCAGAGGTCGCTGGCGAAGGCTTGCAGGCCGGCGTCGGTGCTGCTGCGTCGCAGTTGGGCAGCGCGCACCACTTCGTGCAGCACCTCGAGTGCGTCGTCGGCCCGATCCGCGGGCACGAAGAGATGATCGCGCGCCACCGCGGCGATGGGATTGAGCGCGATACCCGCTACCGCGAGCGCTGTCGAGATCGCGGCGATCACACCGAGCGCGTCAAGCGACGTGTCCATGCCCGGATCGATGCGCCTGCATCTGAATGACACGTCGAGTCGAAGGCGTTGTGCCTCGGCCTCGGTGAGCACGAGGGTGATGGAGGTTGGTTCGCGGATGATCGCGAAGCAGCTGTCGAGTCGCGGTGGCAGCACACCGACCGCGGCGAACGCGTAGACCTCTGGGTCGAGGTGCGGGCGCATGCCGGCGAGTGTGACATCGAGCGCTACGTTGAGTCGCGGCATGGGCATGAGCAAGAATGCGCCGACCATAGAAAGGCAGGCCGGGGATTGTGGAAGCTCGAACACCGTCGATCAAGGAGCGCTTCGAAGGCGTAACCGCAGGCCTCGTGACCTGGCTGGTCGAGCGCGGCGTGACGGCGACGCAGGTCTCGATCGGCGGACTTGCGATCACGTTCATCGGTGCGGCCATGCTCGCAAACGGCGATTTCTGGTTTGGGCCGTGGGTATTCGCCGTCGGCAGCACGACCGATGCCATCGATGGCGCTCTGGCGCGCCGCACTGGAACCGTTAGCGACTGGGGTGGCTTCATAGACTCGACGTTCGACCGGATCGGCGAGGCATCCGGCATCATGGCGGTCGCAGTGTGGTTCGCCATGCACGAGCAAACGATGGGTGTTGCACTGTCGGTGGCAGCGCTGCTGGGCGGCAATCTCACGAGCTACGTGCGTGCACGTGCCGAGGTGCTCGGCATCGAATGCAGCGAAGGCTGGTTCGGTCGACCGGGCCGCGTGACGATTTTCTGTCTGTTTCTATTCCTGCAGTTGCCGATGCTGATGATCTGGCTGCTCGCCATCGCCAGTTGTGCCACCGCGGCACAGCGTATTCACATCGTCTACCGGGCGCTCGCGGAGCGCCGCGCGGCGGTCACCAGGGACGATCGCGAAGAAACTCGCTCGTAAAACGCGCCGCAAGCCTGGCCGCCTTGGCCGGCTCGTTGGCGCGATGGCGGTGCGCGAGGTACGCGGCGAAGAACACATCGCCCGCACCGGTGGGATCGCAGTGTGCAATCGCGGGTTGCGGGCGCCATATCGATCGCTCTTTCCCGATACGCACTTCACCGCCTTCGATGCCGCGCGTCAGTGCGAGTTCGACGTCTGCGATGGGCGGGTCGTCGAGCAACGACCATTCCTTCACGGATGCCTTCAGCCAGCGCATGCGCGCCACGATCTCACGTGTTTGGCGCGAGGCGTCCGCCACGACTTCGCCATCGACGACTCGCCGGCACAATCCCTGCACATCGAGTCCACAGGGGGTCTGCTCGATGCCGTACCACTCAGGCGCGAGGTCGTCGGGATGCAGCGGGCCGAGGTGAACGAAGTCGATGCCATCGAGTAGTGACGCGTCGAAAGGGAGCGGTGGCGCCAGGTGTGGTGCGCGCTGTGTCCGCGATTGGTCGGCCCTGTAGGTGTTTTCGAACGTGGTCGTTACGGGACTTGCTGAGACGATCAGTTCGACGCCGTTCGGAAAGTGCTTGGCGATCGGTTCGGCTGCGGATGTCACGACCCTGCAGATCGCACCCAGGTCGTGATAGGTGCGCGTCGCGTACAACACCGTGCCGCCCCATGCGGCATGCGCTTCGTCGTCGACGAAGTTGGTGTCTCGTGTGATGGAGCCGGCAATCAGAACTCTGGGCGAGTCGCGGTTCACAGCCCCCAGCATTCCAGGTCGTTCGCGAAGATCAACGGCCCCGCGTAGGACTCGCGGATCTTGCCCTCGGTTTGCGTTTCGAGCCCTCGGGTTCGGTTCATGCGGTGGCCGAGAATCAGCATGCGGGCATCGGCGTCGCGCGCGATGCGGCCGATCTGGCTCGGCAGCACGTGCTGGTCACGCAACTCGCCCCGGCTCGACTCGCCGATGGCATGACTCACGATCAGCGCATCGGTGCCTTTGGCGAACACCTGCATGGGGTTGCCGTCGTTGTTGAAGTCGCCGGCGAAGGTCACGGACTGGTTGCCCGCGGTGACCCGCCAGGCGAGCGCGGGTACCTCGCCGTGATGCACCGGGATCGCGGCGAGGCGGATACGTTCGGTGCCGAACCGAGCCCACCGTCGTGAGCCCGCGGCGGGGACGTCGTTGGCCGAGATCTTGAAGCTCGAGTTTCGAAAGGTCAGGCGGTCCTTCAGTTGCGGATAGAGCCCGCTGGCCCCGATCAGGCGATCGAGGTGCGTGGTCATCGACAGGTATCCGTCGCGCGCGTCCGGCCCGAAGATCGGCAGCGGTCCATCGCGGGTGATTTCCGCGGACCCGTTCACAAGCGCCGCGAGATCGCCCGCGTGATCGTTGGTGATCTGGCTGAACACGATCGCGTCGAGATCGGCAATCCGGGCACCGGATTCGTCGAAACGCAATGCCGTGCCCGGGCCAGGATCCACGAGTAGTCGGGCGTGGTCGTCGATCCACAAGAGATAGCTCGCACTCGCACGCTGGTCGTCGAGTTCGGCGCCGCCCGACCCCAGTATCTGAATCCAGACACCTTTCTCGCCGCAGTGGACGCTGTTCTTGGCAAACGCGTTCACCGTGACGCAGAGCACGATGGCGGCGACGATGGTGCGAAGACATATCGCGACGTTAATCACCCAGCTGCTCCACCGCGGCGACCAGGGCATCCGCGCGCGCCTCGTCGGGCATCCGCCAGTCGCCGCGTGGCGACAGGCTGAGGCTGCCGACTTTGGGGCCGGGTGGCAGCGTCGTGCGTTTGAACTGCTGGGTGTAGAAGCGCGTGAAGAACACCTTCATCCACCGCCGAATCGTTGTTGCATCGTAAACCGAATCGAAACTCGTGCGTGCGAGCGCGTAGATCTTCGCAGGGGTAGCGCCGTAGCGAACGTGATGAAACAGGAAGAAGTCGTGCAGTTCGTAGGGGCCGAGGATGGTCTCGGTGGTTTGCGCGATCGAACCGTCTGGCGACGGCGGCAGCAGTTCCGGTGAGATCGGTGTGGCGAGCACGCGGTCGAGCACCGCAGCGAGCGCAGCGTCGGCGCGATGGCGGGCGTACCAGCGCACGAGGTAGGCAATGAGCGTCTTCGGCACGCTGGCGTTCACGTTGTAGCTCGCCATGTGATCGCCGTTGAATGTGCACCAGCCGAGCGCCAGCTCCGACAGATCGCCCGTACCGACGACGATGCCGCCGACCTTGTTCGCATAGTTGAACAGGAGCTGTGTGCGTTCGCGCGCCTGGGCATTCTCGTAGGTCACGTCACGTTCCGCCGATCCGTGCTCGAGGTCCTTCAGGTGCTGCTTCACCGCGGCGTCGATGGAGATCTCGCGGAGCGTGGCGCCGCTGGCCGCGGCGAGTTGCCGCGCGGTCGCCAGCGTGTGTTCGGTGGTGCCTGGGCCCGGCATGGTCAGGGCATGGAGGGTGTCGGGCTTGCGACCGAGTCGTTTCAAGGCATCGAGGCAGACGAGTGTCGCCAGTGTCGAGTCGAGGCCACCGGAAATGCCGATGACGAGATGCGGCACGTTGGCTGCAAGAACCCGGCGTGCGAGCCCGGTGGCCTGGATCGCGAGAATCTCCTGGGCCCGCGCTTCGATCTCGTGCTCGTCGTCGGGCACGAAGGGATGTTTCGGATAGGCACGCAAGAGCTGCTCGATGGCCCCCGGTGTGACGCCCGTTGCGACTTCGCGGTAACCGCCAGGCCGGTGTGCATTGGCGAACGTCGCATTTCGGGCGCGGTCGCGACGCAGTCTCTCGACGTCGAACTCGGCAGTCAGGCGCTCGCCTGCGAGTGCGAAGCGCGCGCTCTCGCCCAGCAGCGCGCCGTCTTCCGCGGCGATGAGATGACCACCGAAAACGACGTCCTTGGTGGACTCGCTGGGCCCCGCGGAGGCGTACAGGTAGGCGCAGATTCGCGTCGCCGACGCCATCCGGACGAGATCGCGCCGGTAGTCCGCCTTCGCAACCAGTTCGTTGCTGGCCGATGGATTCAGTATGAGGTCGGCGCCGGCCAGCGCGTGGCGCGCGCCGGTGGGTTCGACCATCCACAAGTCTTCGCAGATTTCGATGGCGAACCGGACGTTGCCGACCGCGAACAGGTGTTCCCGGCAGATGCGGAAGGTGCCGAGCGTGGCGTCGACGATCTCGACGTCGACACCCTCGCCGGATACGAACCAGCGCTTGTCGTAGAACTCGCCGTGGTTGGGGTGCGCGGTCTTGGGCACGGCGCCGACGACCTTGCCGCCGGCGATGACGAAGGCGCAGTTGAGGAGGCGGCCGTCGTCGAGCCACCAGGGCGCGCCGACCACCAGGACGCACGCATGCGCGGCGCTTTCGCGAGCGAGACTGCCGAGCGCCGAGCGGCAGGCATTCGCCAATGCGCGGGAGTAGAAGAGGTCTTCGCACGAGTATCCTGTCAGCGCGAGCTCAGGAAACAGCGCCACGGCGGCATGGTTTCCGGCGACTGTCGAGTACGCGGCACGGATGCCCTCGGCATTCGCGCCGGGATCGGCGATCGCCACGGCCGGTGCACATGCGGCGACACGCAGATATCCGAGGGTGTTGAAGTCCATGGCGACAGTGTAGCGCGCCGTTTGCAGCCGCCGGCAATCCGTGGACAATCCAAAGTGCGCTTGACTTCGTGATTCGGGATAAAGCCGGGAAGCGCCGGCGGCAGAAAACAAGGGGGATGCATGAATTTCGAGTTTTCCGACGATCAGAATCTGCTCCGCGAGCAGGCCCAGAGTTTCCTTGCGGAACATTGCCCGCCCAGCGTCGTCCGCAAGGTGCTGGAGGGGAAGGCGTCCTACGACGAAACGTTGTGGCGCAAGATCGCGGAACTCGGCTGGACGGCCACGAGCATTCCGGAAGAGTACGGCGGTCTGGGACTCGGCTATCTGGAGTTGTGTGTCATCGCCGAAGAGCTCGGCCGGGCGGTGGCGCCGGTTCCCTTCTCCTCCTCCGTCTATCTCGCGACCGAAGCGATTCTCTTAGCGGGCTCGGCCGCGCAGAAAGAGCGCTGGCTCCCGAAGCTCGCCACCGGTGAAGCCATCGGTACCTTCGCACTCGCGGAAGGTCCGGGGCGTCCCTCACCGAAGACCCTGAAGACGACGCTGGCCAAGGGCCGGGTGCGCGGTACCAAGCTGGCCGTTGCCGATGGTGACGTTGCGAACGTGGCTGTCGTAGTCGTGAAGACCCGGGCTGGCGACAAGGCGAACTGGTACCTCGTGGACCTCGATCAGCGCAACGTCAAACGCGATGTGGTGTCGACCCTCGATCCGACGCGTTCCCATGCCTCGATCAAGTTCCGCAGCGCCGACGGTGAGCTGATGGGTGAGGAGGGTACCGGCTGGGCGTTAACGCAACGCCTGCTCGACCGTGCTGCCGTTCTCTTTGCCTGGGAGCAGGTCGGCGGCGCACAGGCCGCGCTCGAGCAGGCCAAGGAGTACGCGCTCGGACGCTACGCGTTCGGGCGTCCCATCGCGTCCTATCAGGCGATCAAGCACAAGCTCGCGCACGCCTACATCAAGAACACCCTGGCGCGTTCCAACTGTTACTACGGTGCCTGGGCGTTGAATGCCGATGCGGACGAACTGCCGCTGGCGGCGGCCACCGCGCGGGTCGGCGCCACACAGGCGTACTACTACGCATCGAAGGAGAACATCCAGACGCACGGGGGCATGGGGTTCACCTGGGAATTCGACTGCCAGTTCCACTACCGGCGAGCGAAGCTCCTGTCGGTGAACATCGGCTCGGAAGGGGCATGGCAAGACAAACTCATCAGCGCCGTCGAGCGGCGCAACGCGGCTTAAGGGGGCACCATGGACTTCAACGACACACCGCAGGAAGCACGTTTTCGCGCCGAGGCGCGCGCGTGGCTCGAGGCCAATGCGCCGACGAAGGAAGAACTCGAGGGCCTCGACGGCATGGCCCGGGCGAAGCTGTGGCAGAAGCGCAAGTACGATGCCGGCTGGGCCTGTATCCGCTGGCCGAAGGAATACGGCGGCCGCGATGCGTCTGCGATCGAGCAGGTGATCTGGAACCAGGAGGAGTCGAAGTTCGAAACGCCCCTCGGCGTGTTCGCCATCGGTCAGGGGATGGCAGCACCCACGCTCATGACTTGGGGAACCGAGGCGCAGAAGCGGCGCTATCTGCCGAAGCTCGCGAGCGGCGAAGAGATCTGGTGTCAGCTGTTCAGCGAACCGGCAGGCGGCTCCGACCTGGCCGCTCTGCGTACCCGTGCCGTGCGTGATGGCGACGACTGGGTGATCAATGGTCAGAAGATCTGGACGTCGGGCGCCCACTACAGCGACTTCGGCATCCTGGTGACGCGATCGGACCCCCATGTACCCAAGCACAAGGGGCTCACGTACTTCTTCCTCGACATGAAGTCGCCGGGTGTGGAGATCCGCCCGATCAAGCAGATCAGTGGTCAATCCAACTTCAACGAGGTGTACTTCACCGACGTTCGCATTCCCGACAGCCAGCGCCTCGGCGCGGTCGGTCAGGGCTGGCAGGTATCGCTGACCACGCTCATGAACGAGCGCGCCTCGATCGGTGGCGGCGGTATGGGTGTCAACTTCGACGTGGCGTTCAAGGTCGCATCGAAGGTGAAGATCGACGACAGGCCGGCGATCGAAGACGCCGCCGTGCGCGCGAAGCTGGCGGACTGGTATGTGCAGGAGGCCGGGCTCAAGTACACGGGCTACCGCACGCTGACGGCGCTTTCGAAGGGCGCGGTACCGGGGCCCGAGAACTCGATCGGCAAAGCCGTGGGCGCGCCAAAGACCCAGGACATCGCATCGTTCTGCATGGACCTGCTCGACATGGCGGGTGCCATCAACGATCCGGAACTGGCGGAGGCGGCAGGTACGATTCAGATGACCTTCATGGGCTCACCCGGTGCGCGAATCGCCGGTGGCACCGACGAGATCATGCTGAATATCCTGGCGGAGCGCGTTCTGGGTCTGCCGCAGGACGTGCGGGTCGACAAGGGCATTCCGTTCTCGGAAGTACCGACAGGCACCAAGGGTTGAACAAGAGGAGCAGGCGATGAAATCCAACGTCGACATCATCCGTGAGTTCGTTGCGGCCTGGTCGCGCCTCGATGCGGCGGAACTGGCGGACTACTTCACCGAGGACGGCGTCTATCACAACATGCCGACGGGACCCGTCGCCGGACGCGACAACGTGCGCAAGTTCATCAAGGGCTTTCTCTCCAACTGGACGGCGACGACCTGGGACCTCCTGAACGTCGTGGGCGATGGCAACATCGTGATCGCGGAGCGGCTCGACCGCACGCGGATCGGAGAGAAGAAAGTCGATCTGCCGTGTTGCGGTGTGTTCGAGATGGAGGGCGGCAAGATCAAGGTTTGGCGCGACTACTTCGATCTCAATACCTACGTCAAAGCCGCGAGCTGACGGCTGCGATGAGCGCCACCGATTTCGACGCCCGCGCAGCGACCTGGGACGAAGATCCGCGCAAGCATGCACGGGCCCAGGCCGTGGCAGACGCCATCGTGCGGCGCCTCGATCTCTCGCCGAAGCCGCGCGCGCTGGAGTACGGTGCGGGTACGGGCCTGCTTTCGTTTGCCCTCGGGGAGCGACTGCGATCGGCGGTTCTGGCCGACACGTCCACGGGCATGCTCGAGGTCGCCGGGCGCAAGATCGAGGCCATGGGTGCCACTCATTTCGTAACGCGCGTCCTGGATCTCACGAAGGAGCCGCCGCCGAAGGACGAGTTCGACCTGATCATCTCGATGATGACGCTGCATCACATTCCCGATACGGCGGCGGTACTCCGCGCCTTCGGAGAGTTGCTGGCGCCCGGGGGTCGGATCGCGATTGCCGACCTCGATGCCGAGGATGGCTCCTTCCACGGTCAGGACGTGGACGTCCATCATGGCTTCGAGCGGGGCAAGCTCGCGCGGCTCGCGCAAGGCGCGGGGTTTGCGGATGTGGCGATCGAAACCTGCTTCGAGATGCAGCGCGGCGAGCGCGTTTATCCGGTATTTCTGCTGACGGGCAGGGCCACATCGAAGTCGTAGGAGCGAGCCAAGCTCGCGATCGCGTTGCTAGGAGATCATTAATCGCGACCGATGGGTCGCTCCTACAGCGCGTTGGATGGCTATCCCGCCGGTCCGTACCCCATCGGTTCATCGCGCCCGCCCGCGGCGTGGCGGGGCAACGCGTCGTGCACGTCGAACCAGGGCAGACGCTCGGCTGCGAACACGTGGCGCTGGGGTTCGAACTGCGCGGGCTCATCGAAAGTACCGAGGTAGAGATGGATCTCTCCCTGTGCGGACTCCGCCTCGTAGGCGAGCGGCGTGCCACACTGATTGCAGAAGCTGCGCCAGACGCCGGGTGAGGATGCGTAGACCGAACGGTTCGGGTCGGCGAACCTGACGTTGCGCCGCTCGAAGCCGACAAATGTCGCGAGCGCCGAACCGGTGTGGTGTCGGCAGCTCCGACAGTGGCAATGAGCCACCCACTTCGGGCGACCGGATGCTTCGAAGCGTACTTTTCCGCACAGGCAGCCACCGCTCGCGTTCGTCATCGTTAGTGCTCCAGTTCGATTCGATCTCCCGTTCGCACGACCCCGGGTTCGACGACACTGGCGTACACCCCAAGGTTGCCGTCGGCATACTTCACCAGCGCGCGCATGATCTTCGGATCCTTCTTCAGGTCGGCGAAGGGATGCGTCGTCATGATGCATCGCGGACAAGCCATCTTGACGTCGATGACGGCGTTGCCGAGGCGCAGCCGCTTGCCGATCCAGTCGCGCTCGGGAAGTGAAGCGGTCGCAGTCGAGTCGACCAGGATGTTCGGTCGGAAACGACGCACGTCGAAGCGGGAATCGCCGGCCTGCTTCTCGAGGAAGGCAAGCGCGTTGCTGCTCATGATCAGCAGTGGAAACGCATCGAAGTAGGTGCCTGGCGGTGACTCGAACTCGAAGGCTTCTTTCGGGAATGCGGAGAGATCCGGCAAGGGCTCGTCGGGCGTGCGGGCAAAGACCCGGCGCAGTTCCGCCTCCATGTCGTCCGACATCGGCTTGCCGCGACGATAGTGATCCAGCGCGTCCGCCGGCAGCAGCGGCCAGAGGGTCACGGGGCTGCCGAGGAATCTGCTCAGGCGCTCGCCGGCATCCGGGACCGTGGTGAGAAAGCGCTCACCGTCGGGCAGCTCGATCTGTGCGGGCGGGGAGCGCTCCTCGACGGTCGCGTTCGGATAGCCGGCACGACATTGCATGAGCGCGGCAAAGCGTTTGCCGCCGCGAATGCCGCCACGCTCCTCGTCGCGCACTGCCCACGCGCGATCCCCAGGTATGCCCCGCGCCGCGAGCGTCGCGCTGGCAAGCGTCTCGCCCATCATGCTCTTCACGGGATAACGGAACAGTTGGGTCACGGTCGCAGCGGACATGGGCTGATCCTCAGGCTGGTTCAGGCGGCCGCGGCTGCCATGGTGATGTGTTTGGGGTGGCCGGCGAGGCGGTCCAGCCAGGCGCGCACACCGGGGAAGGCGTCCAGCGAAAAACCGCCCTCGTGGGCGACGTGCGTGTAGGCGTAGAGCGTGATATCGGCGATGGTCATCGCCTGGCCGACGAGGAAGGCGCGCTCTGCCAGCCGGGTTTCCATGACTTCGAGTGCACGGATCCCTCCGGCCTGCTTCGCCTCGTATTCGACCCGGCGGTTGTCCGGCAGGCCGAGATACTTGGCGATGAAGCGTGCCGTTGCGATGTACGGCTCGTGGCTGTACTGCTCGAAGAACTGCCATTGCAGTACTTTCGCACGGAGCCACGCGTTGTCGGGCAACAGCGCGGTGTCTGTCGCCAGGAAATTGAGAATGGCGTTCGATTCGCTCAGGCAGCGACCATCGTCGAACTCGAGCAACGGAATCTTGCCGTTGGGGTTCTTTGCCATGAATTCCTGCGTGCGGGTCGCGCCGGCCAGGATGTCCACGTGCTGCCACTCGTGCTCGATGTCGAGGTGATTCATCAGGAGCTTGATCTTGTAGCAGTTGCCCGACTGGATGTCGCCGTAGACGCGATACATGTGAACCTCGCTGGTCAGCGTCGCTTGCGGGGATTGAGCGAGACCACGTTGGCCGATTCGCGCGCAGCCACCGCCCCATGCTGGTCCAGCATCATCTCCCAGCTCAGTAGCGTTTCGCCAGATCGGTAGAAGCCGCGAAAACCGCGGCCGCCGCGCAGTTCGAACAGGGAGAAAGCAACTTGCATCGCGCCGTCCTTCGACCAGAGCACGCCCAGGTTGGGGAAGCTTTCGAGCTTTGCACTGCCCGTGAGATTGAGCGGGCCGAACTGTACGGCAAGGTCATAGGTGCCGGTCTCGTTGGCGGTGATCCAGCAGGCGAACGCCTGGCTATGCGAACCGTCCCGCAAGGACTGAGTACCTTTGATGTGCGCGCCGACCGACTCCGCCTTCACATCGAAGTGACATTCGATCTGAGTTGTCAGCGACTGACCTCTGTGCAGGAAGCTGCCGCGCCCGATCCAGCGTCCCGGAGGAATTGCAAAGTTCGCCATGACTCATCGTACCCGCGCTTGACGCCCTCGCATGGTAGCGCCATTGCGCCGGTGAGGTGCTTGAATGGCGGCGCGGGTCCGGCTTGAATGGGCGCCCATGCGAAACCTACCCTGCCGCCGCAATCGACGAACCCTGACCAACGTGCTCATGGCGGTGACGGTGCTCGCTTCGCCGCTGCCGCTTGGGGCCGCGCTCGAACGTCCTGCTGAGCTCGAACGCGACATCGCCTTCTGGACTCGAGTGTTCACGGAGATCACCAATGATCAGGGATTCGTCCACGACGACACGCGCCTCGACGTCGTGTACGCGACGGTATCACTGAAGAGCCAGGGCTCGAGTGCACAACGGGGCAGCCGGGCAGACGTGGAGTCGCGGCGATTCATTGCCGCGCTGAAGTCGCTGGCCACCGGCAAACGCGAGAATCTCACCAGCGTCGAAGCCGACGTACTCGCCCGGTGGGGCGCCGGCGTCGACAATGCGACGCTGCGCGCCGCGAGCGAACGCGTACGTGTGCAGCGTGGCCAGGCGGACAAGTTTCGCGAAGGTCTCATTCGCTCCGGTGCCTGGGAGGAACACATCCTGAGCACGCTGGCTTCGGCCCGTGTGCCGACAGAACTGGTTGCCTTGCCCCACGTGGAATCGTCGTTCAATCCGATTGCCCGTTCCCACGTCGGTGCGGCGGGCATGTGGCAGTTCATGGCGTCCACCGGCCGGCGCTACATGCAGATCGACAACCTGGTCGACGAACGCATGGATCCGCAGCGATCGAGCCAGGCGGCGGCCTTGCTCCTTCGCCAGAACTACGAAGTCACCGGCACGTGGCCTCTCGCGATCACCGCCTACAATCACGGCGCCGGTGGCATGCGCCGCGCCGCACAGCAGGTCGGCAGCAAGGACATCGAGAAGGTGGTGCGCGAGTACAAGAGCAAGAGTTTCGGCTTTGCGTCGCGCAACTTCTACGTTGCCTTCCTGGCTGCGCACGATGCGCATAGCAACTCCGAACGCTTCTTCGGCAAGCTGAAGCGCCACAAGCCCGATACGACACCCTCGATCGAGCTGCCCGGTTACGCGGCGATCGACGATCTGGTCGCGGCGCTCGGAATCGATCGCGGCGATCTCGTGCGTCTGAATCCGAGCTTGCGGCCCTCGGTGATCGAAGGTCACAAGTACATTCCGCGCGGCTATCAGCTGCGATTGCCGGGACGCAGCCCGGACGATGCGCGGAACTGGATCGGCAAGGTGCCGAGCGAGGTCTGGCTCGCCGCACAGGTGCCGGATCTCTATCACGTCGTGCAACGCGGCGAGACACTGTCGTCGATCGCGCCCCGATATGGGGCCCGGGTCAACGATCTCGTGTCGATCAACTCGCTGGGCAACGCCAATCGCCTGCGAATCGGTCAGAAGCTGATTCTGCCGGCGGCCTTGGCGGCCAGTGAGCCGGCGGTCGCGGACGGGGTCTATCCCACGCCCGAGCCCGAGGTAGCCGTCGCAGCTGCCGCGGTGGCATCGATCGAGCCCGTGGTCGAGGTGGTGGCGGAACCACGCAGCTCGCCCATCACCCAGGGTGAGGAGTCGGCGCCGGCCGCAGACCCCAACGACTACTCCGTGGCCGCGAACGGCACGATTCGAATTCAGGAGGGTGAGGCCCTCGTGCACTTCGCCGCCTGGTCGGAGGTCGATCCCGCAGTGCTGAAGTCACTCAACGGGTTGACATCCGGTGCGCGCATTCGCTCGGGCCGGACGTTCAAACTGGATTTCACACGGGTGACGCCGGAAGTCTTCATGGAGCGGCGGCTCGATCATCATCGCGCTCTGCAGGAGCGGTTCTTCGCCCGTTACCGCATCGCGGGCACCAGCGAACATGTGGTTCGCTCCGGCGAGTCGGTGTGGCTGCTCGCGGAACGGCGCTACAAGGTCCCGATCTGGCTGCTGCGCCAATACAATCCGGACATGGATCTCGCCGTGGTACGTCCCGGTACGCGGGTGGTGATTCCCCTGCTGGAAGGCCGGAAGGCATAGCAACGGGACACGCTGTGGGAGCGGGGGCGCGCCCGCAAGCCGCCGAGCGCTTTGCCAGCGAATACGTGTCGATTCGCTTGAATCCGTTCGCGCCCAAGGGCGCTCCCACAGTCACTCCGATGACTCTTGCGCGCCAACGCTATCTTTTTTCGCGCTCGCTCAGCTCCGCCAGCGGATTCAAGAACACGCGAAGATCCTTCCATCGCTCGATCAGCGTGCGTCGATAGGTGGTCTGCGCCACCACTTCGAGTCGGATGCCGTCGGGATCCTCGAAGAAGGTCGCGTAGTACTCGGGGTTGTACTCCGGATACGACCGCGGCGGTGTCGCCGACACGCCGACTATCGCGAGCGCTGCGTGGGCCGCATCCACGTCCCCTTTCGATGCCACCTGCAGGCAGAGATGATGGAGCCCGGGGGAGTAGGGGTCGTGGCGGGCGTTGCCGCGCGCCGGGCGGATGGTGATCTGAATGCCTGGACGAATGTAGTGCGCATGAGGCTCGTTGGCGATTGCCTTGTCGCCTTTCCGGAATTCCAGCGCGCCGAAGGCGCCGTCGTAGAACGACTCGCTGCGGCGGAAATCCGAAACGCTCAGGTAGATGTGATCGATGCCGGTTACGTTCATCGGCGGATTTCCTAGATGAAGCAGTAGGCGACCTTGCACAGGACATGCAGCGCCTGATCCTGGTGGAAGTTGATCTTGTGCTCGCACTTGGCGAAGTCGATGACGGTGTGGAGCACGATCTCCGCGAGACCGAGAGCCCAACTGCCGGTGACCAGGTAGACGACACCGCCGTGAATCAGGCTGTGTGCGGCGAGCCAGTAGTACCAGGGGGGAAAGCCGTTGCCGCGGTCGACGGCCGAGCGGAAGTGACGCGACTTCGACGTGGCCATCGTGTCCGACTGCAGCACGAAGTCCGCCAGCGCATGTCCCAGCAGCAGCTCGAAGAACAGGACCATGCGCGCCCTTGTGCGATGTTTTCGACGCCCGTCAGTATAATCCCGCGATCACTTCTACGGAGCACGAAATGCCCCGGCGTCCGACGTACTACATGCCGGCCGAGTGGGATCGCCATCAAGGCACGTGGTTTTCGTGGCCGCACAATCCCGAAACGTGGCCCGGCCATCTCGAGGCCGCGCAGGACGCGCTCGCGGAAGGCATCGTCGCACTCGCGCAGTCGGAGTGCGTGCACATCAACGCCAACTCGTTCGCACATCGGGCCACGATAGCTGCGCGATTCAACGCGCGCGTGCCCAGGGAAAATCTGAAGATCCACGTCATCCCCACCAACGACGCCTGGTGTAGAGATCACGGTGCGATCTTCGTGCGGCGCGACGAAGAACTGGTGGGCCTCGACTTCCGATTCAACGCCTGGGGCGGAAAGTACCCGCCCTTCGATCTCGATGACGCGGCCGCCGCACAGATGAATGACGCGCTTGGTGTGCCCACGGAACGCATCGACGTCATTCTCGAGG
>JBFKCZ010000001.1:0-22812 GCA_041620035.1 Pseudomonadales bacterium | reverse complement strand
TAACCGTCGTTCGCGTAGGGGCGGAACAGCACCACCACGTCCGCAGCCTGGGCGTTGCGCAGCGCGGCGACACCGCCGAATGCGGCGTGGTTGGCGAACGTCAGGTCGTCCAGTGCCGTGGGTGCGCTCGGCCCGTCGGGATAGGACACGGTGGTCACGTGCTTGAGGTTGATGCGCGTGTTCGTGGCATTGGCGGCGAGGATGTCGTTGGTGACGTTGACGAGGTGGGTCACACGCCCGAGCGGGTTGGGGTAGATCGTGGCCGCGCTTTCGGTAACGAGTGCGAGTACATCGATCGTCGTCGCCGCGGCCGGCGGGGTACTGCCGCCGCTTCCACCGCCGCCGGTCGGTTCGGGGCGGGGAGCGCTGCCGGTCGACGACCCGCCGCCCCCGCATGCGGACAGCGCGCCCAGGCACACCGTGACCAGCGCGAAGAGACTCGAGCGGATCAAACGTCCCTCAGGACGGGACGGGTCGATAGTCCTCTGCATGCAGTGTCCTCAGATCCAGCGTGTCGTGTCGGAGCAGTCGCGTGAATCGACCGTCCCCACTCAAAGCATAGACACCCGTTGGCGTTGCGATGGTCGCGAAGAATTCGTCGCCGATGAGGGTCACGGTGGATGGCAGCTCGGCATGGGAAAGCCGCACGTGGGTCGTCGCATCGCCGACGCGGACTTCCTCGACCGCGAGGTCGATCTCCCCGCCGTCGGGACCGGGCAGCCGCAATGTGGCGCCGGGGCGTATTGCCGCGAACGCGGCCTTGGATACCGGGTAGCGGTCTGCCAGGACGTCGCTTTCGGGCGAGTCACTCCAGTGGTCGCTCGGCAGCGCCGGCGATTGGGACGCGTCGACCGGGCGGGGCCCGGCGGGGGCGTGATGTTGTGGGCCGGCAATCGGAGCGCGATCCAAGGCCGGTTCCGGATGCTGTGCCGGCGCCTGCCAGTGGATCGCGGCGGCAAGTGCCACGACGAAGGTCGCCGCGTTCGCGGCCGCTGGGGATGGACGTTGGCGACGCTTCATAGGTGAGTCTAGGTGGTGCCGGCGGGCTTTCCCCGGGCCCCCCGAGACCGGCATCATGTTTCTGCGCTAGGATTGCGGCTCCGCGCACGAGGGTGCGGGGTCGGTCGTCGGGGCCGTGAGAGCACCACGACCGGAGTCGTTGGCACACGACAGAGTCGTTGGTGAGAGCGGACTGCAACGGCACGATCAGTCTAGGGGGATTGCATGACCCGGGAGGACGAAGCGGCCATCGCGACGGCGTGGCGTGCTTACACCATGGGACGAGCCGTCGAGAAAACCATCTATCTGGACTTCATCGACACTCGCGTCAGGACCGACGCGCGATGGCGGCGCTTGTCGGTGTTCGAGATCCTGGACGTACTGACCAACCTGCCGCCCGAGGCTGAGCAGCGCGAGTCGGCCTGAATCCCAAGCAGGGTGCGGGAAACAGTCATCGAGGTCCCTCTGGGAGCGACCCTTGGTCGCGATGAGGCGCTGATCTGCGTGCCGAGAGCAGCTCGCGCGCTTCCTCCGAACTCATGCCAAACATCGATTTCACATGCAGGTCGCGCTGCGGGAAGGGGACCTCGATGCCGTGACGCTCCAGCGCCGTGTGGATCTCCCAGAGGTAGGCGGCCCGAACCGCTGAAGGTCGACGCACGTTCTTGGGGCCCAGCCAAACGAGAAGCTCGAAGTTGAGGCTCGAGTCTCCGAACTCGACGAACCACACCTGCGGCTTCCTGTCCGGCAGGTAGGCCATCTCCCCGGTCACCGATTCCGCCGCCTCGAGGGCCGCGGCGCGCACCACTTCCTTGTCGGATCCATAGGCGACGCCAAACACAATGTGCAGGCGGGTCGCTTCCTCGCCGAGCGTCCAGTTGACGACACGCCCGGTCGTGAATTCCGAATTCGGGATCAGGATGTCGACGTTGTCGTTCGTCGTGATCATCGTCGTTCGCATGTTGATGGTCTTGACCTGACCCATCACGCCCGATTCGAGTTCGATGTAGTCGGTGACCTTGATGCTGCGATCGAGCAGCAGAATGATGCCGCTGACGAAGTTGGCGATGAGCGGCTGGAGACCGAATCCGATGCCGACGCCGAGCGCGCCTGCCATGACCGCAAACGTGGTGAAGTCGATGCCCACCGCCGACAAACCCACGAACACGCCTATGGTGATTACGGTGTAGTTCAGCAGTCGGTCGAGCGTGTACATGGTTGCCGTTTCGGCGTTGCGGCGGCTGAGCACGCGCTGCAGAGCCATCCTCGCGACTTTCGCGATCCAGAACGCAACGAGCAGGAACACGCTGAGCTTCACGAACGAGTTCGTGGAGATGGCGGTGTCGCCGAGGCGGAACAGGGGTGTCGCGAGGTACTCCGAAACGGTACGCCAGAGTTCGAGCATCTCTTCCATCTACAGCCAACTCCTTCTCTTGAAGCCCAGGAGCAGCGCAACCGCGATCGTCGTCATGACGCCGAGCACCACGAAATAGCCGACCGGCGACTTCAGCTCCGGCATCACGTCGAAGTTCATTCCGTATATTCCGGCGATGAACGACAGTGGCACGAAGATACAAGTGATGATCGTCAGCACCTTCATGATGTTGTTCAACCGGTGCGAAGCGAGCGACAGATAGCCGTTCATCAGATCGTTCGCGAGTTCGTTGTAGAGATTCGCGAGGCTCACGACGCGTTCGAACTGTTCGAACACTTCGAATATCTCGCGTTGCGCCGATTCGAACGCAGCCGTGCGATCGCGACGCAGTGTGTCGAATATTGCCGCGTGATAGCTCGCGATCCGGCGGACGTTCTTGAGCTGCCGTTTGTAGAGCAGCAGCTCCTCCAACAGGCTGTCGGTCGGACTGCCGAACATCTCGTCCTCCATCTCCTCGAGCCGACCTTCCAGCCGGTGCATGATGGGTACGAACCTCGAAACCACGACTTCGCTGACGCGCACGGCGACGGCGGCCGTGCTCGCCAGATGCGGTGGCGCTTTGCCGAGCAGTTCCTCGCGCGTGCGTTCGATGCTCGGTGACCGGCTGCTGTGCCGCGTGAGCACGAATCGTTCCCCGACCAGGAACGCGATCTGGATGGTTCCGAACTGAATGGACTCCGCCTCGGCATTGAGCGCCCGAAGGAGGATGAAAGTACCCGCCTTGGTCTGTTCGATCTTCGGCGGAAACCGCGCGGCCAGGGCCTGGTTGGTAGTCGTCGTGTCGGCCCCGAAATAGCGGAACCAGTGCGCTTCGTCGTCCGCTTCGTCGGGCGACACGTCGACCCACAGCAATGCCTTCGGGTCGTCGCGCCATCGATCGATGAGCGCCTCGCCGCCCTGCTCACGCAGGCTGCCATCTGGGTTCCAGAGTACGGTCTTCAAAGCATCCCCTCCGATACGGGTCAGTCTACAGCCCGATGCGCAGCCGTTACACTGCCGATATGTCCACACCTATCGCGGTAACGCTCTCCGTCGACGAACTCGAGGATCCGCGAGCCTATCCGTATCCAGTGACCGAGGTGCGCGTCGTGCAGACACACATTTCATGGGTCTGTCTCGCAGGGTCTTTCGCGTACAAGATCAAGAAGCCCGTGGATTTCGGGTTCCTCGATTTCTCGACGTTGGCCAGGCGCAAAGCGCTGTGCGCAGCGGAAGTAATGCTCAATCGGCGCTTCGCGCCCGAGCTCTACATTGGTGTCGTCGCCATCGTGCGAGTCGATGGAGGGGTCCGAATCGAAGGCGTTGGCGAAGCCATCGAGTGGGCCGTGAAGATGCGCCGCTTCCCGCAATCCGCGCAACTCGACGAGTGCCTGGCTCGCGGTGAGCTGTCGGCGGAGGAACTGCGCGACTTCGCTGTCGACCTCGCCGCCATCCACGACTCGCTGCCCCAGCGGCCGCCCGGCGCATTCGGATCCGCGTCGGCGGTGTGGAACCCGGTCGCTGAGAACTTCCACCAGATTGGGGCGACGACACTGCGTACGCGCTGCGCCGATGTGCTCGGACGACTGGACGCGTGGAGCGATGCGCAGCACCTGCGGCTGATTCGCGCATTCAACGACCGCCTCGCGGCGGGGTTCGTGCGTGAGTGCCATGGCGACCTCCATCTCTCCAATCTCGTCCGGCTCGATGCGGGCATCGTCGCGTTCGATTGCATCGAGTTCAGCGCAGGGTTGCGCTGGATCGACGTCATCAGTGACGTCGCGTTCCTGGTGATGGACCTCGAAATGCGCGGCCGCAGGGATCTCGCGAGCGCGTTCCTCGATCGCTATCTGCAGGCCAGCGGCGACTATCAGGGGGCACGGTTGCTGCGCTATTACCGCGTGTATCGATCACTCGTGCGTGCCAAGGTGGCGGCCCTGCAGTATGCGGATACGAACGAGCAGCACGCCTGCATTCGCCGGTTCGACGCGCACGTGGCCCATGCCGGCGCTGCCGCATTCACCGACGCGGCGGCGCTCTTTCTAACGTGTGGCGTGTCCGGTTCGGGCAAGTCCTGGTTGAGTGAGCGGCTGGTCCCGCTGCTGCCTGCCATCCGTATCCGTTCGGATGTGGAGCGCAAGCGCGACTCGGGTTCTGAACCCGCGCACTATGGGGCGGCTGACATCGCGCGGGTCTACGACAAGATCGCGCGCGACGCGGCCGCGGTTGTCGCGGGCGGAACGTCCGTCATCGTCGACGCGACGTTTCTGACGGCGCCGCTCCGCGATCGATTCGCCCGCGTTGCACGGCTATCGGGTGTCGCCATGTGTGTGATCTACACCACCGCGCCTCGTGCCGTTCTGGAATCGCGCATTCGATCGCGGAATGCGGCCGGTACCGACCCATCCGATGCCGACGTCGCCGTGCTGGCCGGTCAGCTCGAGGTGTTCGAGGAACCGAGTGGCGCGCACGTGGTGCGGATCGACACGAGCATCGAAGTTTCGCCGCAGCGCGTTGCCCGCGAGATCGTCGCGGCCATCGCGTCTGCGGCGACTACGGCAGCGTCGCCGTGACCATCACCCAGAATTTCGTGGTGTCGCTGTAGCGGGGATCGTCGCCGTCGAAGTCGGCGAACACGAGATCCGCGCGGAGTCTGGGCTCGAACTGATAACCCACCTGCAGATTCCACTCGTCGCCGAGGTCGTCGCCCGAGTCCTCGCCTTCGAATCGGTGGTAACGCGCTTCCGCGATCAGATTGCCGAACGTCGCCTTCGCTTTGACGTACCGGTCATCCAGCCCCTCGGCCGGCGTCGCGAGAAACTTGTCCGCCCAGCCATTGAACGCATGCAGTGTGGCAAAGGGTGTGCGGAAAGCCTCATTGGCAGCGCTCGCGTTGCCCTCGAGCACTTCCCAGCCGATCCCGACATCCACATTCTCGAGGACGATGCCCCCGTCCAGCACGTAGTAATTGGCGTCGTACGAGGCGGGGTTGTCGCCCGCATCGCGCTGATGCGCGAGTTCCGCGGCGTAGCGAACGGCCAGGTTGTCGAGGTCCTGTTTGCCCGCCAGTCGCACGCCGAACGTCGCCGTGGAGAATCCGGGCGAGTCGTGGCTATCGATGTGGTAGTAGTAGCCGCTGATCGCGCCGATGCCGGCGACGTCGAGTCGGCCGTTCAGAAAGTGCGTGTTGTCCTGCTCGTCGCGCCCGGCGGGTACCTCTTCACCCGGTATGCGGCGCACATCGTCGATGAATGCGTACGACACATGCACGTTGTCGCGATTCCATGCGGCGGATAAACCCGAGTACGTCTGTTCGTTCTGGCGCCAGCCGACGTTGCCGATGAATCGGTGGTTGTCCATCGTGATGCGTTGGCGCCCCAGCCGCAGTTTCAGGTGTTCGACGCCGTCGTAGTCGACGTACAGCTGATTGATCTCGGTGCCGTCGGGGTCCGCAACCAGCGGGTACTCCGTGCGGTTGGGCGTGTTGCCGAAGCCGGCGTCGAAATCGTCGGCAATCACTTCGGAGATATTGTCGAACTCAAGCAGTCCGGAGAAGTCCATGAAGCTGCCGGACGCGAGCGTCAGCCGCGTTCGCAGGGTCGATGCGTCTGCGTCCTTCGAGAACGCATCGTCGTCGACTCCCTCGTATCGATATCTCAGGGCGAGATTCACGGAGCCCTTTTCGATCAGATCGGCAACGCGCTCAGATGCGTCTGCAGCGTGCCCGGCGCAAGTCACGCACAGCAGTGTGCTACCCAGCGCCAATCTAGTCATCAGCGTCATCTTTCTACTCCCGGTCGTTTTTTCGTGTATGCGGTGCGTCAGCGGCGCATGCATGGTACGAGCCGCCTTTGTGTCGCTGCATAGGGGTAACTACGGAGACGGCCGTCGAACTGAGACCCTTAGACTTCCCCAAGCGCGAATGAATCACATTTAGGGGATGGCACGTACACATGATGAAGCCTGTTGGCCACGGATATCTTCTCGCCATCTTGCTGACCCCCTCGGCCGCGCACGCAGCCGATGCGGCGTCGAGCGAGTGGAAGCCCATCGAAGAGGTGCGCGTGGTTGCGGCGCGTCTTCCACGACCGCGGAACGAGGTCGTAGGGACCGTGGATATCGTGTCGCGCGATGCGCTGCTGGACACCATGGCAACCCGCGCATCCGACGTCGTCCGGTACACGCCTGGCGTGAGCATAAGTGCGGCGGACAGTCGATTCGGGGAGTCGGAGTTCACCATTCGCGGTCTGTCGGGCAACCGCGTGGTTCAGCTCATCGATGGCATTCGCATAGCACCCCAGTTCGACGTCGGCGCGTTCGCCAACGCGGGCCAGGACTACTTCGTACCCGATGCGATTTCCCGCGTCGAAGTCCTGCGCGGCCCCGCATCGAGTCTGTTCGGCAGTGACGCGTTGGGTGGGGTGATCGCGGTGATGACCCGCGATCCCGCGGAGTTCCTCGAAGCGGAGCGATCGGCATTTTCGCTTTCGACGACCTACAGCGGCGCGGACGACGCTCGCGTCATCAACGCATCCGGCGCGCTCGGCGGCACGCGTACTTCGGGTGTACTCCACTTGTCGCGGCTCGATGGACACGAACTCGAGCATGGTGCCGCCGGCTTCGACGATCCGCTGGATCGCAGCCGGGATGCGGGCCTCGTCAAGATCGACCATGTGTTGCCCTCCGGTAATCGCGTTCGACTGCGTGCCGATGCGTTTCGCGAAGAGGTCGATTCGGATCTGCGGGCCGTACTCGGCTATGGCGCAAGGTACCGGAACACGACGGCATTGCGTGGCGACGACGAGCGGCGTCGATTCGCCGTGTCCTTGGGCTACGAGTTTGGGGAAGTCGGCTTCGTTGACGAAGGGCAGATCACCGCCTATCACGGCCGTACCGACGTGGAGCAGAACACCTATGAACTTCGCGAACTCTTGACTCCGCCGCTGGCGATCGATCGGCGATTCGAGTACCGGCACAGACACTCGGGGCTGCTGATCGATGCGGAGTCGCAATTCGGTGCGCGTGTAGAGCATCGCCTCGGCTACGGAATCGCCTTGGATACCTCGCGGCTCGAAGAGAGCCGCGACGGCCTCCAGACCAACCGCCTCACCGGCGCGACCACCAACGTGCTGCTGGGCGAAGTAATGCCGGTCAAGGACTTCCCGGACACCGAACTGCTGGAGATCGGCGCCTACGTGCACGACGAGATCGAATTGGGACGGTGGACCCTGGTGCCTGCGATCCGCTTCGATGCCTACCGGCTCGATGCACGCGTGGACGACGTCTACCGTGCCGACAACCCCACTTCAGCGGCCGTCGACGTGGACGAGTTCGAGTGGTCGCCGAAGTTTGGCGTCCGCTACGCGCTCAGCAACGACACGTCGCTGTTCGCTCAGTATGCGCATGGGTTTCGCGCGCCGCCCTTCGAGGACGTGAACATCGGCCTCGACATTCCCCGCTTCAACATCCGTGCGATTCCGAATCCGGATCTGCGCGCGGAATCATCGGATGGCTTCGAACTGGGACTACGTCACGCTGGTAGTCGCCTCAGGTTCGACGCTGCCGTGTTCGCCGCCTACTACGACGACTTCATCGAGACCAAGGTCAATCTCGGACCCGATCCTGCGAGCGGCGTGATCCTGTTCCAATCCCGGAACATCGAAGAGGCGCGTGTATACGGTGCGGAAGGCGCGATCGAAGTCGATGTGTCCGAATTCATCGATGGACTCACGGTTGGACTCGCGGCGAACTGGACCCGAGGCGAGAACACGGCATCCCACGAGCCCCTCAACACGGTCGACCCCTTCGAAGTGATTGCGCGCCTGGCGTGGCGCGCCAATGAACACGTGCGCCTGCAATGGATCACGACGGCGGTTGCCGCTCAGGATCGGGTCGACGAATCGAGGTTGGATCTGTACGAACCCGACGGGTTCACCACGACCGATCTGTTGGCGAACTTCCAGGTCGACATGCTTGGCTTTCGGAATGTACGAATGGATGTGGGCGTCTTCAACGTGTTCGATGAGACGTACTGGCGGTGGTCGTCGGTGCGCAACCGGGCGGAGGCCGACCCATTGATTGGGACGCTGTCGGCGCCCGGACGCTACGCCTCGGTGTCGCTTCACATTGCATTGTGATCCTAGGGAGAGATCTCCATGAACATCAAAGTAGCAGTGGCCGTCGCAATGATGGCCGTAGTTGCGAGCGGATACCTCGCGCCGATCGGCCATGCTGCACCGGCCGTGCATCAGGTCGAAGCGACGCAGGGCGCGGCCAAGGCGCGCCTCGCCGAGGGTGAAAAGGTCTACCAGGCGTACTGCCAGGCCTGTCATCAGGCGAACGGGCAGGGCATGGCCGGCGCGTTTCCACCCTTGGCCGGCGCCGACTATCTGTTGACGGACACGCTGCGCGGCGTGCGCGCGGTCATCGAAGGCGTCGCGGGCGAGATCGTCGTCAATGGCAAGAAGTACAACTCGGTGATGCCCCACCTGAACTACCTCACCGACGAGCAGGTAGCCGATGTCGTCACCTATGCGCTGAATGCCTGGGGCAACGACGGCGGCGTCGTGGTGCCGGAACAGGTTGCCAAGGTGCGCGCGGAAGTGACCGGCGTCGCCGAAGGCGGTCTGCACCCGGGCCAGGCGGAGTCGGGCATGCGCTATCAGGGTGCTCCGAGTGCGCTGGCAGGGGTCGAGACCGAGGCGATGGTGACATCCGAAGGGCCGGCGATGACGACCGACGAGTTCAGCCGTGCCACTCAGGTGTATTTCGAACGCTGCGCCGGTTGCCACGGCGTGCTGCGAAAGGGCGCCACGGGCAAGCCGCTCACCACGGAAATCACGCGGGAAAAGGGCACTCAGTACCTGCAGACCATGATTGCCTACGGGTCGCCTGCGGGTATGCCCAACTGGGGCACGTCCGGCGAGTTGTCCGAGACCGACATCAACGTGCTGGCGAGGTTCCTGCAGCACCCGCCGCCGCAACCGCCCGAATTCGGCATGCCGGAAATGAAGGCGACCTGGAGCGTGCTGATTCCTGCCGACAAGCGCCCGAGCAAGCCGCAGCACAAATTCGATGTGAACAACATGTTCTCCGTGACACTGCGCGACTCGGGTCAGGTGGCGATCATCGATGGCGATTCGAAGAAGATCATCAACGTGATCAAGACGGGCTACGCGGTGCACATCTCGCGTCTGTCGGCATCCGGGCGGTATGTGTACACGATCGGCCGTGATGCGAAGATCGACATGATCGATCTCTACATGAACCCGCCGCAGCCGGTGGCGACGATCCGCGTCGGGCTCGAAGCGCGCAGCGTCGAAACGTCGAAGTACAAGGGCTACGAAGACAAGTACGCCATTGCGGGGTCCTATTGGCCGCCGCAGTACGTGATCATGGACGGCGCAACGCTCGAACCGTTGAAGATCGTGTCGACGCGCGGCATGACCGTCGATACCCAGGAGTACCACCCCGAACCACGCGTTGCGGCCATCGTTGCGAGCCACGAGCACCCCGAGTTCATCGTCAACGTGAAGGAGACCGGGCAGATCCTGCTCGTGAACTACGAGGACATCAGCAATCTGAAGGTCACGACCATCGAGGCGGCGCGATACCTGCACGACGGCGGTTGGGATCGCAGCAAGCGCTACTTCCTGACCGCGGCGAATCAGTCGAACAAGATCGCCGTGGTCGACTCGCGGGAGCAGAAACTGGCAGCGCTGACCGATGTCACGACCATTCCGCATCCCGGCCGCGGCGCAAATCTGACGGATCCCAAGTACGGTCCGGTCTGGGTCACGAGCGCGCTGGGCGATGCCAACGTATCGTTCCTCGGCACCGATCCACAGGGGCACGCCGATCACGCGTGGAAGGCGGTGCGCGTGCTGCAGGGACAGGGCGGCGGCTCCCTGTTCGTCAAGAGCCACCCCAAATCCAGTAACCTCTGGGTCGATTCGCCACTGAATCCGGATCCGGCCGTGAGCCAGTCGGTGGCAGTGTTCGATGTGAACAATCTCGAAGCGGGGTACGAGGTGCTACCGATCGCGGAGTGGGCCAAACTCGGACCGGGGCCGAAGCGAGTCGTGCAGCCCGAGTTCAACGTGCGGGGCGACGAAGTCTGGTTCTCGGTCTGGAGCGGCCAGGAGGAGGAGTCGGCCATCGTCGTGGTCGATGACAAGACGCGCAAACTCAAGGCGGTGATCAAGGACAAGCGCCTCGTCACGCCGACCGGTAAGTTCAACGTCTACAACACCGTTCACGACGTGTACTGATTGCAGCTAGGTCAGCAGTACCTTGGCGCCTCTGACGCGGCCGCTGCGCAGTTCGACGAGCGCACGGTTCGCGTCCTCGAGGCGATAGGTCGTCACTTCCGGTCTGAGCGGCACGGCGGCGGCGAGTTCGAGAAACTCCGCGATGTCGTGCGCCGTGATGTTCGCAACCGACTTGATCTCGCGCTCGAGCCACAGGTGGTGTTGATAGTTCAATGCCTGCAGCGCGGTCTTGTCGGTGTCTTCCTTTCGGATCGCATTGATGATCAGGCGGCCGCCGGGCGCGAGGCATGCCAGTGAATCGACCACGGGTTTCCACGCAGGTGTGGTATCGATGACTGCATCGAGCGGGTAGGGAGGCTTCTCGGACGGTTCGCCAACCCAGTCGGCGCCCAACGAAAGGGCAAAGGCGCGTACGCCGGCATCGCGCGCGAAGACGGCGACTCTGCCGCCCGGATTTAGGTGACGCGCCAGCTGCAGCACCAGATGCGCCGACCCGCCGAACCCCATCAGACCGAGTCGAGGCGTATGTAGTCCGGCGAGCTTCAGCGCCCGATAACCGATTGCACCCGCGCACAAGAGCGGCGCGGCTTGTACGTCGCTGAAGATTTCGGGAATCGGATAGCAGTAGGCCGCCGGTACGGTCATGTACTCCGCGTAGCCGCCATGCACGTCGAAGCCCGTCGCACGGAATTCCTCTGCCAGGTTCTCGTCGTGTTCGCCGGTGGAGGAGTGAATCCAACCGACTCCGACGCGCTCGCCGATCTGGCGCTCGGTGACTCCGTCTCCGATCGACTCGATGATGCCCACCACCTGGTGCCCGAGCACGATCGGCAGTTGCGGCGGTGGGAGTCGACCTTCGATTTCGTCGAGTTCCGTATGACATACGCCACAGGCGCGCACGCGAACGAGTACTTCGCGGGAACGGACTCCGGGCTTGGGCAGGTCCACCATCACCAGAGGGTTCTGGCGGTCGCGGAGCGTGCCGAGCGTTTCGAGAACCAGGGCCTTCAGGACTTCCTCCTCGCCAGTCGAACATAGCCGCCGACGATCGTGCCGGATAGCGCGCCGGCGAGATGCGCGACGGTTGCGACCTCCATGCCGATCAGGTTCTCCGTGACCGCGCTGCCGCCAACGGCAGTTTCGAGCGCTACTTTCACCCAGAGTGCCGCGAAGAGCGCAGCCGCGATCCGGTTCGATCGGCTTGCCTCTACGATCAGCGGGGCCGCGAATGTCGCGTGCAGCACGCCCGATGATCCCACATACGTCTCCGGCCATGGCCCTGCGAGGAGGAGTACGCCGCTCACGCACAGCGCTGCGACGAGCAACACCACAGCCCACGTTTTCGCCTCGAGCGTGTTGCCGAAGACGAGCAGCACGAGGGTCAGGCCCGCGAGGTTCATGTAGAGATGCGCGGGATTGGCATGCACCAGATGCCCCGTGAGCAGGCGCCAGAGCTCACCGTCTTCGAGCCGGCCGCGATCCCACGCCAGACTCGCAATGCCGCCCGCATCTGCGATCCCGAGGGCGGCGACGACGAGCAACAGCACGCCGAGGGGCGCCCGGCGCCCAAGATCGCTCAGCGCGAGTGCGATCGGCGACGCCCGGCGAGAATCAGTGCCAGCAGCAGCACGCTCCAGTCCAATGCGCCACCTCCGCCGCCTCCGCGGCTGGCGACCGTCGCAATGCCCTCGGTCTTGACCCGCTGCCTGAAGACGCTCAACTCGGCGTCGAGGTTCTTGGTCATGTCCGCCATGGCGAGCGCGAACCCTTCGTCGCGGCGCTTGCGCAGTTCTTCCGGACTGTTCACCAACGTCGAAGTTTCGGCCAACGTGCTCGTACCGGGCCCGCGGAACAGGAGCTTGCGCGTCTTGATGTCGAACACCGCCGTGTCGACGAGAGTCTGCACGTCGTGTTTGGTCCCGGAGATGAAGTACGCACCCACGATCGTCCAGTAGAAGATCGACGCCTTCGTGTCTTCGGTGAATGCCACCTGATCGTAGGAGACGAGCGCCATTACATCGAGGTTGTACAACCGCGCCACCTGATCGATCGCGTCGAAACCTCTGCCGCCGCGCAGGTAAGTATCCGGAATCACCTCGATCGACGAAATGAATTCGCGGCCCATGAACGCCTTCTTGGCTTCTTCCAGCAGTTCTCGCTTGCGGGCTTCGGAAAGCACGTCGCCATAGTTCTGGTTTCGCGAGGGCACGAACGCCAATCCGACGCGCAGCGGCAACACGAGATGCGGAATGCCCTGATCGATGTTGGGCTCCTCGCCGTTCGGGAACAGATAATCGACCAGGCTGCTCGACGTGCCCTGGCGCGGGCTCTGCCAGAGCGCTGCGCATCCCGACGCGAGCAGCGCAATCGCGATCAGGGGGAGAAAGAGTGGGCGCATGATCGAACACCTCGAGCCACCGATGGCGCCGAGCCTACGCTCGCCGGGGGCGGCACCGCAACGCATCGCGCAAACGATCCTGAGACAGGCTCTAGCCTCGCCGCGCTCGATTTGGGGCGCGTCCCTGTCATCCTCTATCATGAGGGGCGCTCGCAGGGATGCCGGGCGCCGTCTCGAATCCACTCATTTCTGATCAGGAGTCGCAGTGGCGACACCATTGCGGCGTTTGCTGCCGTATCACTCGCGCTACAGGCTGCCGTTCTGGGGTGGAATGGCGGGGCTCCTGCTCGCGCGAGTCTTCGAAGCCGCAATACCGCTGTTTCTGCGCGATGGCATCGATCTCCTGATCTCGGGCGGGACGGGCATCCAAACCGGCTCGCTACGCATCGAGGAGGCCCATGCGGCGCTCGCATGGCCGGCGCTGGCCATCGTCGCGTGTGTGGCGGCCCGATTCGGTTTCATCGTGGTCTCGCGCCGGGTGATCCGGCGCATCGGTGTGGCGGTCGCCTACGACCTCAGGAAGCGTGTCTATGCGCACCTGCAACGGCAGGGACCGGCGTTCTACGCAAAGCATCCCACCGGCGATCTGATGGCGCGAGCCATCAACGACATCAATCTCGTGCGCCAGCTCGTCGGGATGGGGCTGCGCACCATTGTCGTCATCATCTTCTCGGCCGCAGTCGGGTTCGCATGCATGGTTTGGCTGGCGCCCGACCTGACGCTCCTGCTGCTGTTGCCGATGCCATTCATCGCCGTCTTCGGATGGCGATCCTCGCGCGTGGTTTTTGCCCGGTCCCTCGCCGTACAGGAAGGCTTCGCATCCCTCTCGGAACAGGTCCAGGAGAATCTCAATGGCATCCGCACCGTGCAGGCCCTCGTCCAGGAAGCACACGAGATCGAGCGTTTCGATCGCGTCAACCAATCCTACGCGGATCGCTTCTTTCGCTTGAGCAGAACCAACTCCTACATTCAGGGCGTCATGCCGTGGCTCGGTGCCTTCTCCACGGTGATCATCCTCGGATACGGGGGTTCGCAGGTGCTCGGCGGTGAGCTCTCCGTCGGAACATTCGTTGCCTTCTTCACCTACGTGTCGATGGTGCTGTGGCCCGTGCGCCAGGCGGGTCAGATGGTCACGCTGTGGCAGCAGGGTGCTTCGGGATGCGAGCGGTTGTTCGAGGTGCTCGACCATCCGCCGGAAATCGAAGACGCACCTGGGCACACTACGCCCAGCGAGATTCGGGGCGCCTTGCGCCTCTCGGGCCTCACCTACCGCTATCCGGGCGCGCGCAGCGATGTGCTGCGTGGTATCGACCTCGATGTTGCGCAAGGCGAGACGGTGGCGATTCTGGGCCGCGTCGGAGCGGGCAAGAGCACGCTGCTGAAATGCTTCGTGCGCCTGCTCGACCCGCCGCGCGGGCAGCTCCTGATCGACGGGGTCGATGTGCGGGACTTCCCACTCGCGCAACTGCGCCATCAGGTCGTGCTCGTGCCGCAGGATCCGTTCCTGTTCGCTGACCTGTTACGACACAACCTGTCTTATGACGATCCCGAGCGTGACGATGCGCTCATCTGGAGCGCCGTCGAGGACGCGGATCTCCGCAATACGATCCTGGCTTTCGCCGACGCGCTGGAAACGCCCGTTGGCGAGCGTGGCGTGACACTGTCCGGTGGCCAGAAGCAGCGTTCGACGCTGACGCGAGGGCTCATCCGCGGCGCGCGCGTGCTCATCCTCGACGACTGTTTCTCGAGCGTGGATACGGAGACCGAGGAACGCATCCTGCGGCGCCTGCGCGCCGTGCGCCGCGGCCTGACCACGATCCTGGTTTCGCATCGTGTGTCCACGGCACGGCACGCCGACCGCATCGTCGTCCTCACCGACGGACAGATCAGCGAAAGTGGAACCCACGATGAGCTGGTCGCACGCAACGGCTGGTACGCCGAACTGGATCGCAGCCAGCGGCGCCGGGGCCGGCTGATCGACTCCCTCGAACGAAGCGATGCGCTGACATGAGCGGCGTGCGCGATTACGCCGTGTTCGATGCCGAACTCGCCGGCAGACCGTTTGACGGGCAGGTGATCCTGCGGCTCCTTCGATGGCTGCGACCGCACTGGCGGCCCGCGCTTGGAAGCGGCGTGCTCGTGCTGGTGGCGTCGGTCCTCGCCATCCTGATGCCGGTGATCATCACTCGCGTGGTCATCGACGGCTTGCTCACCGCAGACCAACCGGTGCTCCTGCCGGACTTCGGAATGAATGCCCTGGCGCGGCTGACGGCGGACGTGACCGGCACCGGTCTCCTCGTCGGCGCGTGTGTGCTGTACATGCTGCTCACCACCGCGTGGGCCGTCGCGGCTCACTACCACCGCGTGTACCTCGCGAGATCGGTGCTCGGCGCGTTGAAGGACTTGCGCCACGATCTCTTCGCGCATCTGGAAACCCGGCCCGCGGCGTTCTACGACAACGTCGCAGTAGGCCGGGTCATGACCCGGATCACGAATGACGTGGAAGTGCTCTTTCAGCTGCTGTCGGGCTTCGGTGTGCTGATCGGCGAGTTCGTGCCGTTCCTGGTCGCGATCACGATCATGCTGGCGATCGACGTGCAGCTGACCGGCGTTCTGATGCTGTCGATTCCGCTGGTCGCGGTTGCAACGTACCTGTTTCGCCGCGGAACGCGCACCGTCTACCGTGCGATCCGGCAGAGCATTTCGGCGATGAATCAGAACCTGCAGGAGAACCTCTCGGGGATGCAGGTGGTGCAGCTCAATCGCCGCGAAGCGCGCAACCTCGCGCGCTACACGCAGATCAATCAGGAAAACCGTCGCGAGGAGATTCGCGCGGTGGAACTGGAAACGTTCTATGGCGCGTTCATCGACAGTCTCGCTACCGCGGCGACCGCTGCGATCCTGTGGTTCGGCGGCGGTGCCGTGCTGCAGGAAACCATATCGCTCGGCAGCCTGGTGCTCTTCACTCAGTTCGTCGACATGCTGTTCCGGCCGGTCGTGGCGGTCGGCGAACAGTACAACGTGTTGTTTCGCGCGATGGCCAGCGCCGAGCGCATCTTCCAGGCGCTCGATTGGCGGGAAGCAATCCGCGAGCCCGCAGAACCCGCCCGGCTGCCCGACCGGCTGCGCGGCGCCGTCGATGTGCGCAATCTGCGATTCGGCTACCCGGGCGGACCGGAGATCTTGAAAGGCATCTCGTTTCGCATCACACCGGGGGAGAAGCTCGCCATCGTCGGTGCCACCGGCTCCGGCAAGAGCACGATCATCCGCCTCCTCGCGCGGTTCTACGACCTGGCACCCGGACAGCTGTTCCTCGACGGCGTCGATGTCACGTCGATTCCAACCGCAGATCTGCGCCGGCGCATCGGCATCGTGCTGCAGGACTTCCACGTGTTCTCGGGCAGCGTCGCAGAGAACATCAGTCTCGGCAGTCCCGGGATCACGCGGGAGCGGGTCGAACACGCCGCGCGACTCGTGCACGCGAACGACTTCATCGAAGCACTCCCCGGGGGATACGACGAGCCGCTCCTGGAGCGGGGCCAGAATCTGTCGCAGGGCCAGCGCCAGCTGCTCGCGTTCGCACGCGTGCTCGCGGCGGATCCGGAGATCCTGGTGCTCGACGAGGCGACGGCGAGTATCGACACCGAGACCGAGCGACTCATACAGGATGCCTTGCGGGTGCTCACTCGGGGGCGTACGTCGATCATCATCGCCCACCGCCTGCAGACCGTTCAGGAGTGCGACCGGATTCTCGTGCTTGGCCACGGTGAGGTTAAAGAGGTGGGAACGCATGAGGAGCTACTCGCCAAGGGCGGCATTTACCACACGCTCTATGAATTGCAGTTCCAGGATGCGTGATCGAATTGACCCGGGCGGCCTAATCCGCAATTAATGTTGAGCTTGCGACGGATGAGCTGGCGACCGACATTGCGACGCGATGAGCCGGTCCAGCACAGCGCAGGTCATGTATTACCCGACGGAAGGTGACATGACGGCTTCGATGTTCGAATGGTTGCGCGGCGAGGTCCGCAATCTCCGCTTCGTTCTGTTGGGCGGTGTCGTGGAATCGATGACCGACACCATGCAGGCGGCCGCGGCCCACAGCGACGTCGATGACGCGCTGACGGCCATCTGCGAGTCTACGGCGCGCGCTGTCGGATGCGATCGGGTCAGCATCTTCCTGAGCGATGGCAGTCGCCATCGTGCCCGCTACAACTACGGGAATCCGCCGGAGATCGCCGCACGCTTTCCCCGCCACTCGGTTCGACTCGACGATCCGTTGCTCACGGCCGCCGCCGAACGCGGCGGCTGCGTCGTCGTCAATGACGTGACGCAATCCGATCTGGTGTACCGCCCGACGGCAAAGCGCGCGTCGATTCGGGCAATCGCCGTTGCACTGATGTTCGACCGCGTGGCCGACGACGAAGTGGTCGGATTCGTGACGTTGGAGTTCAACGAGCGACGGGGTCGAATCACGCCGTTATATGCACGGTTGCTGCAGGGTTCGGCCAGGATTGCGGAGATTCTCGTCGCCAACGATCGGGCGGCGGCGGCCCGGGCGAAGCTCGAAACGCGGCTGCAGGAGCTGGAAAACGTAGAGAGCATTGCGCGGATGTGCGGTGGTATCGCGCACGACGTGAACAACGCGCTCACCGTCATCGTCGGCAACGCCGAGTTCCTCGAACGCAGCATGCCGCGGGGCGCCGAACAGCTCGAAGCGTATCGGCAGCTGACTGTGGCCGTCTCGCATGCCACCTCGCTCGCTCGCAATCTGCTCGCCTTCGACCACCTGACCATGGGCCGCCCCGAGGTCATCGACCTGAATGACGAGGTCCGGCGGCTCGAGCCCCTGCTGATCAGCTACGTTCCACCGGAACTGAGCGTCGTCTATCGCCTCGAGGCGGAGAACGGCTTCGTCGACATCGATCCCGGTCAGCTCGAACAGGTGCTGATCAACCTGCTGGGCAACGCAGCCGATGCCTCGGCTGGCGCAGGTCAGGTCGAGATCGGTACGCGCGACGTCGGCGACCACGTCGTACTCAGCGTGACGGACGAGGGTCCCGGTTTTGGGGCGGGCGAGTTCGAACGCGCACTCGAGCCCTTCTACTCGACCAAAGACAGCGAAGGGCACAGCGGCATCGGGCTGGCCACTGTGAGTGCGATCGTGAAGTCCGCGCACGGCAGCATCGGCGAGTCGAGCGACGGTGACGGTGCTCGCATCGAAGTCACGTTGCCGCGCAGTCAGGCGAAGCCCGAACCGCGCGCCGCTGGGGACCGCGACGAGGTGCCGGACTTCGACTGGTCGGCCATGAAGGTTTTGGTGGTCGACGATCATCCCAACGTGCTGCACGTAGCCGCCAACATCATGCGGCGGCGTGGTTGCAATGTGCGTGTGGCCCAAGGCGGTGAAGCGGCGCTCGAGCTGCTGGCAGTCGATCCCGACCTCGATCTCTTGATCACCGATATTCGGATGCCTGGCATGGATGGCGGCGAACTCGCGCGCCGCGTGCGCGGCCTCGCGCCATTCGTCGGTGTGGTCTACATGTCGGGCTTCGCCGAGCCGGATGTCCTCGACCGGACCATGGCCGACGATGCCGCCGCACTGATCTTCAAGCCCTTCACAGCGGATCAGCTCCTGATGCGCGCCTATCAGTCGCTCACCCGTTGAGCATGTTCGTGGAGGCCGGATGTCCGTCAAGGTAGTACCCGGTACCCGGATTCTCGCCATCGAGGACAATCCGCTCACTGCGGATCTTCTCGTCAGATGCTTGACCCAGGCGGGTTACGACATCGACATCCTCGGCCGTGGCAAAGATGCGATTCGGCGTCTCGAAGAGACGCGCTACGACACGGTGCTGCTCGACTTGAGTCTGCCCGACGTGGACGGCTTGGAGCTGTGCCGGGAGTTGCGCGCGCGGGGCGACGTGACCCCGATCCTCATGCTTTCCGCGCGCGATCAGCTCAACGATCGTGTGGAAGGCTTGCAGAGCGGCGCCGACGACTATCTTACGAAGCCGTTCAAGACCGTCGAACTCGAAGCACGTGTACACGCCCTCATCCGTCGCGGACAACGTTTCCTCGAACCGAAGGACGTACTGCACTTCGGATCGCTGACCATGGATGTCAAACGTCGGCGAGTGACGTTGAACGAGCGCCTGTTGACGCTCACGCCGAAAGAATTCGCGCTGCTCGAATTTCTGATGCGCAACCCCGGAGCGGTGTACTCGGCGGATGAACTGCACGACCGCTTGTGGGGTGGACCGCGACCCCAAACCAACGTGGTGCAGGTGGCCCTCCATCAATTGCGCACGAAGCTCAAGTCGCGGGGCAGCAGCATCGCGGTGGAGACGATTCGTGGGTTCGGCTATCGCCTGACCAGCGAGGCAAACGCCGACGATTCAGGCTGAGTACGCATCAGCGCACGTCGAGCCGGTGTCGGACGGCTTGCAGCAACTGTCTCGGTGTGAAGGGCTTATCGATGAGCACCACGCCCGGATCCAGTTCGCCGCGGTGCACGATCGCGTTTTCGGTGTATCCCGACATGTAGATGACCGGAATTTCGGGCCATTGCTGGGCGATAGCGCGCGCGAGTTCGGCGCCGCCCATCTCCGGCATGATCACATCGGTGATCACGAGGTCGGCACGATGCTGGGCCAGGTGGGCCAAGGCGCGCTTGCCGCTGCCGAGGCTCACCGCGACGTAACCATGTCGAGCCAGCACCACGCGCACGAGGTCGCGCAGTGCCGGTTCGTCGTCGACCACGACGATTCGCTCGGAGCCGCGCAGCGATTTGATCGGCGCCTCGTCGTCGTCGACTTCGTCCGGTTCGCCCTCGACCCGCGGAAAATACAGCTTGAAAGTGGTGCCCTTGCCTTCTTCGGAGTAGAGATTGATCACTCCCTGGCATCGTTCGACGATGCTGCGGACGGTGGGCAGCCCGAGCCCGGTGCCGTGTGGTTTGGTGGTGAAGAACGGCTCGAAGATGTGCGATCGGATGTTTGCGGGGATGCCGGGGCCTTCGTCCGACACGGCGAGCATGACGTGACGGCCGGGCTGCGCCGGTGGATTGCGCGCCGCGTATTCACGATCGAGATAAACGTTGGCAGTTTCGATCGTGAGCTTGCCCTTGCCGTTCATCGCATCCCGCGCGTTGGTCACCAGGTTCGTGAGCACCTGTTCCAGTTGTGTGGTGTCGGCACGAATCCTTCCGAGTCCGGCCCCCTGCACGACATCGAGGCTCACGGCTTCGCCGAGGGCACTGCGCAGCAGCTGGTCGAGCCGTTTGATCAGCACGTTGAGGTCGAGCACGCGCGGGTGAACCACCTCACGTCGACCGAGGGTGAGGAGCTGGCGCGTCAGATTGGCCGAACGCTCGGCGGCTTCCTTGATGCGCGCGACGTGGACCTTGATCGGCGTGGTGGGATTCTCCTCGGCGATCTCGTCGGCGTAGCCGAGAATGACGGTGAGGTGGTTGTTGTAGTCGTGGGCGATGCCGCCTGCGATCTCGCCGATGGAATGCATCTTCTGCGAGGCGGCGACGCTCGCGATCAGCTCCTCTTCACGTGTGACGTCGCGGATGATCGCGAAGATCCGGTCGCGCGATCGCACGCCGCGTCGAACCCGGGCATGGGCGAGGAAGGGTGTGCCGTTGCCTGTGTTGGCGGTAGTGCTGTCGATGTCCACGGATCGATCGAATGGCGGCGCGAGCGCCGGTACGAGATCCGTGATGTTGCGCTCGAGGAGTTCGCGACGGCTCAGTGCGAAGAGCGCCGCCGCCTGGCTCGTGACGTCGATGATGCGGCCGTCGGTCGCCAATTGCAGAACGCTCGATCGCATGGCGTCGGCAAGGTCTCTGGACCAGTCCATCTGCGACTGCAGACTGCGGAGCCGGATCGCCAGGAGGACGAGGACCACGCTCAAGACTACGACGCTCGCGGCGAGTAGAAGAATCGTGTCCATTGACATGGATTCACCGTGATGGTGCCGAAAGTGTGGCACTTCCCCCAAACTGCGACCAACCGCGCCGACCTTGGCTTGGGTATCATTCGCCGTATGCCGATCGAGTTCACCATCTTGCCGGAGGAGCGTCTGGTCGTGTCCCGATGCACCGGTGTTATCGCGATGCGGGACGTGTCGCTCCACCAGGATCAGCTCGCCGCCGATCCGACTTTCGAGCCGGAATTCGATCAGATCTTCGATGCGCGTGCGCTCGAGCGTGTCGACATGGGTCGGGCCGCTTTGATCGCGATCGCGCGGCGATCGCCCTTCTCCGACGATTCCCGCACCGCCGTGATCACCTCCGATGCGCTCGGCATCGGGCTGGCGAAGGTCTTTGGTGCGATGGTCAAGGGCGGGCGGCGCGACCTGCGCGTGTTTGCACACATCGAGGAAGCGAAGTCGTGGCTGGCAGGCATGTCGTGAGCCACCAATGCATGCGATGGACGGCGATCTCGTTCCTGATGGCGGCGTTGGTCGGCTGCGGTACGGAGCGCGCACCGGAGCCGGCCGAAGTCAGCACGTTGCCCGCACCGATCGAGCGCGTCCCTTTGCCTGATGCCGACGTCGATGGCGTACCCGACGCCGTCGATCGATGCGAAGCGACTCCAACCGGTTCAGCGGTCGATGCTTCGGGTTGTGTGCCCGATGCGGACGGCGACGGCGTGGGCGATGCCCACGACCTTTGCGCCGATTCGCAGCGCGGTGAGAAGGTCGACGCCACTGGCTGCCGTCCGCGCCTGCAGGAATCGAAAGCCTTCACTCTCGCGGTCGAATTTGCGAGTGGCTCCGCTGATACGTTGCGCGACCCTCGCCCCGCGCTCGCCGAAGTGCTCGAGCTGTTGAACGAGTTCCCCGAAACCACGGTGGTCGTGGAAGGTCATACCGACAACCGTGGCACGCGCGCCGACAACGAGGCCTTGTCCAGTGCACGTGCTCGCGCCCTGGTCGAAGTGCTCGTGAAATCGGGAATCGATCCCTCGAGAACGAGCGCGTCGGGTTACGGCGAGTCGCGACCCATTCAACCGAACGATACGGTCGAGGGGCGTGCGGCCAACCGGCGCGTCGTCGCGATCGTCGTGCCCGCGCAATGAGCGGCTTTCTTACTCGCCGATACGGCCGGTCGCTTCCTCCCACGCACGTCCGATGACGAATTCGCGGTTCAGCCCCATCACCAGGGGAATCTCAATCGGTTCGTAGCCCGCATCTTCGGTGAGCTCTCCGCTTTCGATCGCCTCCGCCTTCGTTTGGGAGGCTGCGGCTGCAGTGCGGCCCAGTTCGGCGAGTTGTCGAACGAAGCGCTGGAACTGCTCGATGCCGGCGGCGTCCGACAGATCGCCGTGACCGGGAATCACGTGCTCGAAGTCGAGTTCGAGTACCGAATCCAAGGTATCGCCCCAGCGGGCGATGCTGCCGCCGGCTTCGAGATCGATGTTGGGATAGCGTCGATTGAAGTAGAGATCGCCCATGTGAACGGTTGCATCCTCGACGAAATGAACCACTAAGTCGCCATCGGTGTGCCCCCTGCCCGGGTGGTGCAGGCGCAGCGTCTTGTTGCCGAAGGTGAGTGTGATTTCGTCGTCGAACGTCTGGTTCGGCAGGAGTTCGGCGGCCGGTCCTTCCCAGTACTCGGCATCGCGCTGCTTCAGGTGAGTCAGCGTGCGTTCGGTGGACACCACGAGGATGCCGGGCGGAAAGCCGGGATTGCCGTGCGTGTGATCGAGATGGTAGTGGGT